>NZ_QEHP01000098.1:0-52762 GCF_003094695.1 Chryseobacterium sp. HMWF035
TCTCTGTAGCCATATAGTTTATTAATATTGAATGTTTTTAGTTTCATATTGTTATTAGTTTATTAAATATTATTACCAATAATATTAAATTTTTTTATTTATTCCCTTAATTTTTTATTTAAAAGTAAAAAAAAATTAAATTTAGTAGAATATTGAATACCAAAATAATCTCTTTTAATATTTAATTTTTTAAAAAATATTTTACTATGGTAACATAAGTAATAAAATATTAATTGATGATTATCTAAAATTATATTCTATAGTATTTTCTATTCAATCCCCTCAATTCCCAACACTTCACTTTCCATCACCTTTGTTCCGGTTTCGTTGTAAACCTGCTTCACGGTTACTTTAATTCGGTCGTGTTGTGGAGTGGGGAAGTCCATGAGTTCGGAAATATTTTTGTAGCCGAATGCTTTTGCCAGTAATGAAATATGGCGGGTTGAATATTTATGACGCTGAGTATAGGATTCTACATTATTTACGAAACTTTTTGCTACACCCATTTTTAAACTTAGCTGTTCTGCGCTTAGTTTCTTAGTTGTACGGATTTTTCTTACATGATTTATAAATTCAAAATCAAATCCGGTAGTTTCGAAAGAAAATATATTTTCCATATTTGTTTAAAAAAATAACCCAATATGTTGGGTGTTTTAAAAATTATTTTATACATTTGTATCAGCGAATTAGCAAAAGCCTCGAAAGACCGATTGAAAAGACGCATTCCGAGCCGACAACAAAAAGTTCAGCACTTTTTCGTCGGTAAAAATGCGGTCTTTGGATAGGTTTCAGGTACAAATTTTCAAAATACACAGATGATGAAAAAGAAGATCTCAACCCTGCAGTTTTCAGTACCTCCCGAATAAACGGAGTTCTGCTGCAAAACCAACAACAGCGCTACACCGAGACTGCCCGCAAACGCAGGAAGTCGGAGTACAGTTTTACCCAAAAACCTTTACCCTTCGAAATTCCTTTACGCCTAAAGGAAAGCCGAAGTACGCTAAAAATCACCCTTAAAAGTACTGGCTTTCTTTTAATTTTCCAAATTATTTTCATCCCGAAAGGAATTTAAAAAATGCAGAAGGTTTCTTTGCCACAGATCGGGAAGCGCTGTTGTTCCATTTGGCAAACTTTTGCCATCAGAATAAACGGATTTTAGAATTTTTTAAAGAGCTTGTTTAAGCTTTTTTTAAATAAGAATATTGACCTATCCTTTCAATTAATATTGGAAAATAACGATGAGTAAGCGGTTTTCTAATAGTGTCCCTTCGACAAGCTCAGGGTGACCTCTCGAATACTAACCGCAATATTTTAACATTGTCAGGCTGAGCTTAGTTTATCCTGAGCCTGACGAAGGAAAGCCTTTATTAGTAAAAGGGATCAGTCAATAAAATATTCTTGTTGGAAAAACGCTAAGGCGCAAAGTTTTTTTATTCATCTCCAATCTTTAAGGCGCAAGAAAATCAAAGATTTTCGATAAAGGATTGATGATGAATTTTATCGCAGATAAAATCCTTGCGCCTTAAAATAAGACTGTATTTAATGAATATTTTGCGCCTTTGCGATGGTTATAGCTATTAAGTTAAATTTAAAAATAAGAATCTATATAAATATTGGAAAAACGCTAAGGCGCAAGGTTTGATAAAAGTCCTATTCTTTCAAGACGCAGGGAGAAAATCTTTGATTTTCTTTTATAATGTTGATGTTTAATTTTATCGCAGATAAAATCCTTGCGCCTTAAAGCATACTATTTTAAAACAACTTCGCGCCTTTGCGAAAATCCAACCTATTAAAATCCAACCTGTTAAAATTTATAAAAACGATAACCAAAAAAAAGACTCATGAAAAAGAAAAAAACAAATTTCGAAGCCAAATTCTGGTCAGGAACGAGAAAACATACCGCCATAGGTTTACTGGAAACCTTTTTCCAGTTCAATGATCTTGCTGCGACGAAAGAAACCCTCAATGAAATGGTACAATCTTCAGTACAGAAAAACACCCGAATCGCAAAAGAACCTGCCGAAATTTTCTATTTGTACCAATCGTTACGGTCATTCATTCTCGTCTCTCATCAGATCACGAAAAAAGCTAAAAAAGGGAAGTTTAAAAACTCAACGGAAGTCAGTTTTCCCAAAACAGCAATAAGCCTTTCAGAAAAAGAACACAGGAATCCGTTACGCGCATTTCAGAACGCTTTTACAGTCTGCACTTTGCAGGATTTCGATGATTTTCTGTCGGCAACAGCTTATTTCTCATTAGGAAATTTCAGTTGTGACACGGAAAAGAAGATCATCATTCCTTACTTCCAACTCATAAAATTACTGGAAGCCGCCCCGCTGATTCTGGAAAACTGCCATAAAAAGATGAAGGGATAAGGTTGGCTGAGCGTAGTCGGTTGGCTGAGCGGAGCCGAAGCCAACCGCAAAATGTAATGAATTGTAATGTTGGCTTCGACTTCGCTCAGCCAACTATAATAGTCTGTAAAATAAACTCCAAATCATAATGGGATGAGCAAAACCGTTGGCTTCGGCTCCGCTCAGCCAACTATGGTGGTTTGTAAAATAAAGCCGAAAATCAAAATGGAACGAGTAAAACCGTTGGCTTCGGCTCCGCTCAGCCAACTATGATGGTTTGTAAAATAATACTCAAAATCACAACGAAACGAGTAAAACCGTTGGCTGAGCGGAGCCGAAGCCAACGACAACCCTCATTTATTTCAGGACAGAAGAACTTTCACAAAGATTTCCCGTAAATTTGTAAGACTTGAATTCTCAATTATGAATACCAAACAGGAAAAACTGGAAGCTTTCGGAAGATTATTAGACATTATGGACGATCTGCGCGAAAAATGTCCGTGGGATCAGAAACAGACGCTGGAATCGCTCCGCCATTTAACGTTGGAAGAAACCTACGAACTTTCGGATGCTATTTTGCAGAATGATCTGCAGGAAATAAAAAAGGAGTTGGGAGATGTGCTGCTTCATCTGGTTTTCTATGCCAAAATAGGCTCTGAAAAAGGCAGTTTCGATATTGCGAATGTCATTAATTCTTTAAACGAAAAATTAATTTTCCGCCATCCTCACATTTACGGAGACACGGAAGTGAAAGACGAAGAGGAAGTAAAACAGAACTGGGAAAAACTGAAACTGAAAGAAGGAAATAAATCTATTCTGGGCGGCGTTCCGAAAAGTCTGCCGAGTTTGGTAAAAGCCTACAGAATTCAGGATAAGGTAAAAGGAATCGGTTTCGAATTTCATGATGCGGAAGATGCGTGGAAAAAAGTGGATGAAGAAATTCAGGAATTTCATGCGGAAACAGATCTGGATAAAAAAGAGCAGGAATTGGGCGATGTATTTTTCTCATTAATCAATTATGCCCGGATTTCAGGAATCAATCCCGATTCTGCACTCGAGAGAACCAATCTTAAATTCATTTCAAGGTTTCAGAAAATGGAAGTTTTAGCTTCGGAACAGAAGCTGAATCTTGCCGATCTGTCTCTGGAAGAAATGGATGTTTTGTGGGAAAAAGCTAAACGTTTACAGTAAATGAAGGTACAGAACCCGACGCAGAACAGATTTCAGTATCTCTTGGAGTTTAAGCAGACGGAAAGGAAATGGCATTTTCCTTTTCTTGCCGCGCTGTGCATCGGAAGCTGTCTTTTCATCGGATATTTTTTAGGAAAACCGAATTACGGTGCGCTTTCGAGTTTGGGCGCTTTAACGATTTTATATTTTACTTCGGCGCCGATTACACAGAGAATGATTCATCTCGCAATTTGTGCTTTCGGAATTGTTTTTTCCTTTACGGTAAGTTCTTTTTTCGGGTTTAATATTTATTTTGCCGCGCTGTCGGTTGCCGTTATTTCTTTTCTGGCGCATTTTATTTCCTCGTATTTTAAAATTCCGCCGCCGGGAAATTTTTTCTTCATCATGGTCGCAGCAATGGCGAGTACCTATAAGTTTGATCTGGAAATGATCCCCACAAGAGTAGGGCTGGTTGCAATGGGAGCAATACTTTCCTGTTCCTTTGCTTTTCTGTACTCCGTTTTTATTGAAAAAAGCAAAGTGGTAACCGTACCGAGAAGAAGTTTCAACAAAAGAAGATATACAAAATTTGTAGAAAGCTCCATCATCGGATTTTTTATGGCGCTTACTTTAATCATTGGTCATCTTCTGGAATTTAAAAACACTTACTGGATTTCCATCGCGGCAGTCGCTATTATGCAGGGAAGGAATTTTGAGCACGTCCGACAGAGAAATATGCACAGAATTCTGGGAACTTTCATCGGAATTGGTTTGGCATGGGTGATTCTTTTGTTTAATCCCGAAAAGATCATCATGATCGTTATCATCACCGTTTTACAGTTTATTATTGAATTGTTAATTGTAAGAAACTACGGTTTTGCAGTGGTTTTCATCACGCCTCTAACGATTCTTCTGGCGGAAACGGCAAGTGAAATTCATCATGATGTGGAAATTTTAATGAAGGCAAGATTATTGGATACCATTATCGGAAGTCTTATTGGTTTGGCGGCAGGATTTTTCCTCCATCATCAGCAGATTATTAATAAATTAGAGAAAAATATAAGGTTCTCTTATTTTCAGTTTAAAAAATTAAAAAAATAAATATGTTGCGCATCGTCGTTTTATCGTCATTTTTACTGTTGAGCTGTAATCCCAAAGCTCAGGAAGCTCCCAAAACCGATGATCTGAAGGTTGAATTTTCTTTGCCTAAAAAACTAAAGGAAGTTTCCGGTATTACTTTGTCTCAGGATAGCAATACCATCTGGGCAATTGAAGATCAGGGAAATAAAAACGTTATTTACGGAGTAGACCGAAAAGGAAACCTTACGAGTGATGTTCTGGTAGAAAATGCAGAAAACCACGACTGGGAAGATATTACGAAAGATGCAGCCGGAAATATCTACATCGGTGACTTTGGAAACAATGAAAACGACAGGCAGAATTTATCGATTTTAAAAGTTGATTTAAAAGATGCCTCGCAAAAATCTGCAAAAGTTACCCAAGCCACAACATTTCACTACGAAGGACAGACGGAATTTCCTCCAAAGAAATCCAACTGGCTATACGATTGTGAGGCTTTTGTAGAGATGAATGGAAATTTCTACCTTTTCACAAAAAACAGAAGCAAAGGTTTCGACGGCACTTTTTTAGTTTTTCAGGTTCCTAACAAAGCAGGAGATTTTGAAGCAAAACTGATCGGGAAATTAAAACTTGACGGAGGATACAGCGATGCGGCAATTACTTCCGCAACCATCAACAGCACGAAAGATAAAATTGTTCTTCTGAACCATAAAAATATCCAGATCCTCACCGGTTTTTCAGCAAATGATTTCAGCAAGACCAAGATTGAAAAAGTTTCACTCAACCACAATTCTCAAAAAGAAGCCATTGTTTTTGCTGATGATAAAACTTTACTTATCGCCGATGAAAAGGATGGGAAAGAAGGCGGAAATGTGTATCAATTTAGTTTAAAATAAATGAATTTAGACAGATAAAACGTCATGCAGAATGATGTCATCCTGAAAGGATCTCAACAACGCATTTTCAATAATGAACACTATATTTTAATTGCCTGTTTTTATCATAAAGACTTCGACAAGCTCAGTCTGACACCGCTACAAATTAAAAGTTAGTATAGGAATGTTATGCAGAATGATGTCATCCTGAAAGGATCTAAATAATTTTTTATCACAAAGGCTTCGACTGGCTCAGTCTGACACAACCATAAAACAACAGTTAGTATTAGGAATGTCATGCTGAGCCTGTCGAAGCATCTTTCAAATTATAATGAAGTAAAAGATCTTTGCTCCTTTAGGAGCAGAATCTGTGAAGAAATAAGAATTAATATATCAATCAATCCGTAGGATTGATATCTGTAATACGATAAATGTTCTAAAGATAGCGTTCCTATGGGACGCTGAACCTATTCCTAATATGATTTCTACACAGATAAAACTCCAAATAGTTTTCTGGCATTTTACTGTAAACTTTAATAACAAAATCCGCAGAAACTTTCTGCGGATTTTTATCTTGATTGTATAATTTTTAAAACGTCATTCCCACACCTCCGGAAATTCTTCCTCCGTCGCTTCCGTAGAAATAATTCAGTCTTGCGGAGAACATTTCTACAATACTCAGCCAGAATCCTGCGCCTACAGACTGATGCCATTTTTTAGAGTCCTCATTGTCATTCCACACTCTTCCGACATCATATCCCAGTAAAACACCCATGTTTGCCGGAACAATATTGTTTTTTACCCTTCCGAAATCCCAACGGATCTCCGAGTTATTGGTAAAATAGGATTTCCCTGAGAAGCGGTCGTTTCTGAAAGCTCTCATTCCGTTGTTTCCGCCGATGGCTGCAGCCTGATAAAAATCAAAATTGTTATTGTTGATCCACATTCCGTTGCTGGAGTTGGCAAATACAAAATTTCCGCGGCTGTCTAACCTGTGATCTATGGAAAGCGTTCCTTTCAAGATCAGAAAATTTCTTTTGGTATCGGCAAGATTGGTTTTCCAGTCTGCATTTACTTTAAATTCCATTCCCATGGTCGGGAAAGCATTGTTATCCAGATTTTTATAGCTGAAGGTGTAATTTCCTCCTGCAAACTGCTGATTATCGAAAACTTCAGGTCTTACATCGGGTGAAAGATCTACAAAACGGTCGCCGTTTCGCTGTACTTTATTATTTTCAAAAGTCAACTGAAACTGGTTGAAAACATTCGTCCAGCTTTTTTTGGAAACGGAAGGTGCAAAATTGATCTTTGAAATTCTTGCCCTGTTGAATCTTCTGTCATCTGCTTTCTTATCGTAAATACTTTCATTGGATAATCCGAAGAAATTTTCGGCAAATCGCGGTGTGGTAAATCCTGCATCAAGATTAAAATCCCAGCTTCCGATGGCTTTTTTAAAGATCCCTTTATAATAGGCATTAAAACCTCCGGTTGCCGTATAATAATTAACTTTCAGGCTGTGCTTTTGGGTAAAAGGAGAGCGGATAAAATTGTTGACCGTGTAATTAACCAACGCACCGAGAATCACTCCGTCATCTGGATTGTAATCTGCATTCGGATATCCTGCAACAAAATTGTATTTCGGATGTTTGTAGTTGTAAGTATTGATGTCGTAATCGTCTGAAATATTTTTTGTCGCACCGTTTGTATTGTACGTGTTTTTCTGCGATTTAAAATCGTAGATCTTTACTTTGCTTCCATTGGCAACATTGTACGTATCGTGATTGTATCCTCCGATAAGACGGATATTCATTTTAGGTCTTCCGTCTCCGGAAACTTCGTAGATATCATCATCTTCCAATCCGTAAATCCACAGTTCCTTCGTTTTGGAATCGTCATATGTTTTTTCGAAAACCAGTTCCGGATTTTCTTTGTTTTTGTCTAATTTATATTGCTTTACATTAACGGTGTTTGCCGTTTTTGTAATCACAAATTTATCAGGATTCACCGTTCCGGCAAGAGGAACTTTTTCCTGCAGTACCTCATAATATTGTGAAGCGTAGATTGCTAATTTTGTCTTTCTCAGTTTCAGTTTTCGCTGAATATCTGCAATGGTTTCATCCTGAACTTCTTTCGGAAGATTGGCAAAGGTTTCATCAATATCTTTATCCGATAAATGTTCCTGTATGTATTTCGCCTGTGCAATCCAGTCTTCCTGCGTAGAACTTTTCAGGAATACCAGATCCAGAGGATAAGGTTCCATAGCAAGCCATTTTACACTTTTAATATCATCTTTAAAGGTTTTCATATGGCGGATTGCCGGAATATTCATAATGATTTTAAAAGCAGCTCCGTCATATTTACTGAAAGCCTGATCTCTGTCTTTGGCAATCGGTTTGTAAATTACCTTATCGCCTTCCTTGTATTCCGCCCATTTCCATTGGTCAGAATGTCTGTCCCAGTCACCGATCAGCATATCAAAAATTCTTGCTCTGATGTAGGTTTCTTTATCTACGGAATATTTGTAATTTTTATTAAAATTCTTCAGGACATCATCTGTGGAAAGAATATCTGTTGCGTTATCCAGCGAAGCCAGCGTTTTCGGATCAGAAGAAAAACGTTCTTCGATCATGTATAATTCGTCCCCGTAATTCAGATTGTATTCTCCCAGAGCTTTTTGCTTAGGAATATAAAACAATCGTGGATTGCTGTGGAAAAGATCAATCTTATCTGCCATATTTCCTACCGCAAATGGCGTAAAAGGATGATTGGTCGTATAAAAATCCAAGAGGAATTTCTCAGGAAAGGTATTGTTCAGTTCGTTCCCGAATGTACTTTTCTTAAAAGCCATATTGTTCAGAAAACGGACTGCGCTTTTTTTAACGCCTCTCATTACAAATTCCTGTCCGTCCTGTGCTTTCAGTCTTAAACTGTTAGACTGGTTTCCGCCGCCTTCACGAAATGGCGTATAACCACCGTCAAGCGTTGAAATATTAGCAGTCGGAGCTTCAATAGGCATTCCGTAATATTTTCGGTAATGTTCTCCCCAAAGCCACGTATAAAATTTTCTTTTTTTCGTTAATTTTTCAGGATAAATGGTTGAGGTTATCGCAGAAGGAAAAGAATTCGGATAATTATTAACAAATTCTTTCGGCTGATCGATCACCTGAATGTGCGAAAGCTGTTCCAGCGTATTATTTTTTGTTGAAAAATATTCTACATCCGAGCTTTTATCTTTTCTGATATTCAAAACCGCAAAACCGCTTCCTCCGTAAGAAAAATCTGTTTTTTCGCCAATTGTTGCAGGATCTACTTTAGAACCGGCTCCGCTAACGATCTGTCTGATGTTTCTGAATTCGTGATACTGTAAATTATGATCGTGCCCCGACACAAAAATGATGTTTTCCTTTTCCTGAACAATGCTTTTTATTCTGTTGGCTAAATCTGCATAATGCTGGTTATTAAGATCTTCCGGACTTGCTCCCGATGAACTTCTTACCACATTGATGAGACTGGCAACTCCCGGAGCCGGAATTTTACTTTTCAGCGGAAAAAGATGAGATTTTGCAGAGGTGTATCCTGCGTGAGTTCCGGTGCTGATAATCGGGTGATGCATCGCAACGATAATTCTTTTGTCCTGATTTTTATTAATTAAATCTTTAAACTCTGTGAAAAGATCTTCCCGCGTTTTAATATCGCAGTTTTTATTAATTCCCGGATAGTTGTTCCAGTTGACCAAAGCCCATTCCGTGTCGATCACAATAAGTTTGATGTCCTTGGTAAGATTAATATCATCAATCGGGCATGAATTTT
Organism: Chryseobacterium sp. HMWF035; assembly: GCF_003094695.1. Classification (NCBI taxonomy): domain Bacteria; kingdom Pseudomonadati; phylum Bacteroidota; class Flavobacteriia; order Flavobacteriales; family Weeksellaceae; genus Chryseobacterium; species Chryseobacterium sp. HMWF035. The sequence goes on from NZ_QEHP01000098.1 coordinate 9,290, forward strand.
TAGGAAGAAATGCTTTTTTATCGTTTAAATAATTTTTTACGAGTTCTTCCTGCGCTTTTAAGCCATCCAATCCGTTGTACCAGTCATGATTTCCCGGAATAACGAGTGTTTTGCCTTTAAAGTTTTTTACAATGGATAATTGATCTTCCAGTTTCTGTTTTGCCAGTGGATAATTTTTATCAGATTCTTTTGGCATTCCGGAAGGATAGATATTATCGCCCAAAAAGATCAGCATCGAATTGCTGTCGGCTTTTTCAAGCTGACTTTTTAAGAGGTTTAATGTATTTTGAGCCTGTGTTTCGTCTGCATTTCCGGCATCGCCTACGAGAAATATTTTAAAATCGGTGGCAGATTTTATATCAGAATTTTTAATTTCAGATAAGTTTTTACCCTTTTTTACGTTATATGTTGCGCAGGAGTAGAGAACTCCGGCAGACAATGCTACTCTGATCACCAGAGAAGTATTTTTTAAATGAGTTTTAAAGGATAAATTCATAAATTTACATTAATAAAATTTCGATGATGAATATTTTACAAAAAGCCAAAGACTATGTCGAAACCTTATTCAAAGATAAACTATCTTCAGTATATTCTTATCATAATTTTATACATACTACCTTCACGGTAAATAAGGCCGAAGAAATTCTCAGAAGCACTCCTCTTTCTGAAGAAGATCAGGAAAAAGTGATTCTGGCTCTTTGGTTTCATGATACTGGTTACATAGAGTGTGCCAAAAATCATGAAGAGGCAGGTGTAAAGATTATGAAAAATTTTCTGCAGCAGGAAAATTATCCGGAAAACTATATCGAGGATGTTTCGAAGCTTATTTTGGCAACCAAAATAACGTACGTTCCGCAGAATCTTCTGGAAAAAATAGTGAAAGATGCAGACTGCAGCCATTTTGCAAGCCACGATTATAACGATATTTCCGATGCTTTGAGGAAAGAATGGGAGCTTACGAATGTACGGTGCTATTCTAATGACGAATGGAATGCCGGAAATCTGGATATGCTAAAAAATAAGCATCAGTTCTACACAGAGTATGCGAAAAAAGAATGGCAGCCTCTGAAGGAGAAAAATATTAAAAAAATTGAAAAGAAGTTGGAAAAAGACGAGGATAAAAAAGAAAGTTCTGAAAATAAAAAGTCGAAAGAAAAAGAGCCGAAATCCGACAGAAGTGTAGATACGCTGTTCAGAGTTACGTTAAGCAATCATACAAGGCTGAGTGATATTGCCGACAGCAAAGCGAATATTCTTCTTTCTGTAAATGCGATCATCATCTCGGTTTGTCTTTCCGTTCTGGTTCCGAAGCTGGATACGCCTAAGAATTCGCATTTGATTATTCCAAGTTTTATCCTGCTTTTATCTGCGGTTCTTACCATCATTTTTGCGATCTTATCCACAAAACCGAATGTAACCAAAGCAAAATTCAGCTTACAGGATGTTGCCGACAGAAAGGTGAATCTTTTATTCTTCGGAAATTTCAACAGGATGATTTTTGATGATTATCAGAATGCAATGAATGTTCTCATCAAAGACCGCGATTATATCTATGATTCTATGGTGAAAGATTTGTATTTCCTAGGAAAGGTTTTAGACAGAAAATACAGGCTTTTATCTATTACGTACAAGATTTTTATGGCAGGAATTGTAATTTCTGTTTTGTCTTTCGGATATGCGTTTTTAAGTCTTTAGATAAATACGAAACAAATGAAGAAGCTCACCCGACCGGATGAGCTTTTTTATTGTGCTAATGAAACTCTTAGTGCTAAAAGTCCTGTAATTCCCTGCAAATCTTCTACTTTTAAGAATTCAATATCGTTCTGGAGAACTCCTTTCTTTTGTAACTTATTGATGTAATCCAGATATTCTCTCTGGTTTTCCATCCCGAAATAAACGATGGTTATTTTTCCGGGACAGGTAATTCTGTCGTCTGAATCTTTTACGTGCGCTTTATCGAGCCGTTTTTTTATGATTTCATAGTAGGAATTGTAAGCTCCGTCTACATCAAAACGTTTTTCGTCCATTCTGAAGCGGATATCTATTTTTTCGTTATACACAAAAATCAGCGAGGCAATATCGAGACAAACCGGAAGATCTTTTTTGAAATTCCTGAATTCAATTTCCATATTGCAGATGGTCTTTAGCTGCCAGTAACGAAGTTTGTTAACAATTTTTGAATGGTAATGAAGATCGGGTGCAATGTCTTGTCCGGTGTACAAATTATGCTCCACCCCGTCTGATTTAAACCGTTCGTAATAGTGCGGAAAGATCTGCTGTGCCTGTATCTGTGCTTCATCCAGAACATCCGCCAGTTTTCTGTTGACCAAAGTTATCGAATCATCCAGACTTTTTCTGTTGGTGTAAAAGAGATCGGTCTGGCTAAAAACCTGTGCAAAATAATCTTTTATTTTTGCCTTTACTTCGCTGGAGGATTTTACTTCCAGTTTAGCCTGAAGATAAGGATGAATTTCTTCCCTTACCAATCGCTGGAATCGCTGTTCGGTATCAGCTTTTATTTCATTGTTGAGTTCATTTTCAAAAATATCTAAAGCCAGTAAAAACTTTTCCGAATCTGAATGGGTTAGATTAAAAATCTCATGAAGACCATCAATCTGCTGGTTGAGGTCTTCAAGCATCAGATTATATCTTTTTTCAGAAGAAGAACGGATGTCTGAAAATCCGAAAAGCGGCGTCAGATTTTTAAAAGAAATCTCTTTTAGAGAATACATTTTCTTACCAAGAGAGGCATTAAAATACTTTTCAGCTTCGTTTCTGAATTTCCAGACCACGCTGTCGTGAATCGTTGTATATTCACGCTGAATGATCGCCTCGATCTGATAATTTTTTTCAAAACTGAATCGGCTCAGCGAGAAAATAATCATGTTGCTGAATGATTCCATTTTTTTCAGTTTCAGACCGTTGAAACTGTTCGGAATGGGGGAGGTAAATTCCATAATAGCCAAAAGCTCATTGTCTTTCACAATCGGAATAACCATAAAGCTGTTGATGTTATTTTCCTTTAAAATACTGAACGAAGGTTTTGCTTTCGCCTCTTCATCAAGATGGTTGAGGTTTGAGATCACAATAGGCTTCGGATTGTAATGCAGATTGATGATTGTACTTTTCCGGGTGTTTTCGTCTATGGCATTGATCCAGAAGTTCAGAATATGGTTGGTGAAAATATTTTCATACACCGGCATTTTTTCCAGCCGCTGTTCTTTCTTATTGTAAAGCATCAGACCAAAATTCAGCTCTGCAATATCAAAGTAAGATTTAAATATTTCAATAAGGTTTTTATCCTGCGAGAAATTTTCAGTATCTACTTCAATCATGGTAGATTTCAGATCAGACAGGGCTATTTCTGTAGTGCAGTCCACCAGAGAAATAATAGTAAAACCTTTTAAGATCCATGATTCCGATGGAAAATATTTTCTCCAGAGCTTAAAATCGTCTAAGTTTTCCAGCAAAATATCCAGAGTTTCATCCGAAGGTATTTTTGTTCCTTCAGCCGGATAGATTTCCGTGAAATCTGCATTCACCGTAATTTTATAGTGCTTCATAATTCCCTGTGCATTGGGAATGTCATAATAAAAAGGAATGGTACTTTTGATGTCTTTTTTAAAATAGCTCTGTAAAATAAGACAGCAGCAGAACACATAAAATTCATCGTCATCAATATCACGCATCTCGATTTCAAAGTCTTTTCCCGCATCTTTTAAGATGGCTTTAAAACGGTCTGTATAATTAAAAGTGATATTGGAAACCGGAACGCTTGCCGCTTTTATTTCGTTGTTTGTAAGTCCGGTAGGGAAGAGGTCTGCAAGCAAAAGCTTGATGAGGTCTTCGTTTTTTTCCAGAAAAGATACTTCCTGAAATCCCTCGCGGAATTCGCTGAAATTTTTTGTTTTCTCAATTAGAGATTCAGCATAATTGGCGCGGTATTCCAGACGGTCGTTGTACCGAATGTGTTCCAACACATCCAAATACTTTTTGAACGAAATAAAAACCTGAAATGGAGTGTCTTTTTTATATAGCTGTGACACAAAAACTGAAATTTAGAGTAAAGGTAAAAAAAAACCACAACTTAAAGGTTGTGGTTCTCTATTTTAATAAGATTTTTTATAATCCGAACAGTCTTGCAAACAGATCCGGGAAAACTCCCAGAACAACGATTGAAGCAATAACAAATACTCCTACGATGTTGTATGTGATCGTTACTTTTTCTGAAGATTTAAATGTACTTTCTTTGAAGAAAAACATAGAAATAATAAGTCTTAAATAATAAGCAATGGAAACGGCTGAACCTAAAACAGCGATCAAAACAAGGAAAACTCCGTGCTGAGAATTCATCGCCTGAGAAAATAAAGAGAATTTCCCCATGAAACCTGCTGTTAAAGGAATTCCTGCCATTGAAAGCATGGAAACTGATGCAGTAGTTGCCAATAAAGGTTCTGTTTTTGCCAATCCTTTGAACGCTCCGAAAGAGGTTTCTCTTTTCAGTTTTTCAACATAAATCAGACACATGAAAACTCCTACTGTAGCCAAAGCGTATGCAAATAAATAGAACGCCAGATTATAAGTAGAAAGACTTGTCATTCCGAAGAATACCAAACCGATGTATCCTGCGTGAGAAACTGAAGAGTATGCCAACATTCTTTTCGCATTTGTCTGAGCCAATCCCATAACGTTTGCCAAAAGCAATGTGATGATTAAGAATACTCCGAAAACATTAATCCAGTTTTCTGTAACTCCGCCAAATCCTATCGTCATTAATCTGAATAGTGCGAAAAATCCTGAGATTTTTACTACACTTGCCATGAAAGCCGTGATTAATGAAGGCGCTCCGTAATAAACATCCGGACTCCACATATGGAAAGGTGCTAAAGCAACTTTAAATGCCAATGCGCAAAGAATCAGAAGAACGCCTAAGATGAACATCACATCTTTCGGGTTTGAAACTCCGAAGTCCTGAATTTTATATAAATCGAAACTTCCTACACTTCCGTAGATAAATGCGATCCCGAATAACAGGAAACCTGTTGCGAATGCACCCATCAGGAAATACTTGATGGAAGCTTCGTTTGATCTCAGATCTGTTTTGTTAGCTCCCGCCATTACATATAAAGGAATAGAAAGGATTTCAACTCCTAAGAACAGCGTAACCATATTCTGATATCCGAAAAGGATAATCCCGCCACAAAGAGCGAAAAGCATTAAAGCATACAGTTCAGACTGGTGGCTTCTGTGGTTGCTGAATGCAAAACCGCCCAGAAAGAATAACAATAATGTCGTTACGATTGATATTTTTGTGAATAGCGCAGTATTGGCGGTGTAGTCATACATATGCTTGTACTGTCCGAAGAAAGCACATTCCGGCATGAAACTTACCCATAATGCGATGATTAATCCCAAAATCCCAATGTATCTTGCGAATTTCCCTTGTTCAAAAACTCCTGAAAATAACGCAACAACTGCCGTTAGGAAAACAATAATTAAAACACTCATTTCTTAAAATATCAAATTAGCTTACCATTGATTGGTAGATAAACTTCAACGAACTATTCACCATTTCGATTATCGGTTGTGGGAAAATACCAAATACAATCACAAAAACCGCTAAACTTGCCAATACAGAGAATTCTACTGCAGAAAGATCTTTTACTGTGCTTAAAACAGCTTCATCACCCTGTCCGAACATTGCTTTTCCGTAGAATCTCAATAAATAGACAGCACAAAGGATTACGGTAAGACCTGCAATTACTGCTGCCAATCCGTTAAAATCGTACACCGATTTCAACAGGATAAATTCCCCGATGAATCCATTGGTCAACGGAACTCCCATTGAACCTAATATAATGATCAAGAACAATACGGCAAACTTAGGAGCAACTTTCGCCAAACCTCCCATCTGTCTGATGTCTCTTGATTTAAATCTCTTGTATAAAATATCGCAGCAGTAGAACAAACCTACAACGTTAATACCGTGAGCAAAAGTCTGTACCAAAGCTCCTTCAGCCCCTTCGATATTGAAGTTTCCTCTTAAGGTTATTACGGCTGAAGCAAAAATACCAGCCACCATTAATCCAACGTGAGAGAAAGAAGAATATGCAATAATTCTTTTCATATCAGTCTGGATGATCGCGATTAAAGCTCCGTGAACAATTCCCACAATAGCTAAGATAATCACAATCTGTCCTGAAATTCCTGCAATCGGAAGGGGAGTGATTGGTAATAAATAACGCATAACTCCGTAGATCGCCATTTTCAGCATGATCCCTGATAAAAGCATCGAACCTTGTGTTGGCGAATAGGTATACGTATCCGGCTGCCACGTGTGGAAAGGGAAAACCGGCAATTTCACTGCGAAAGCAAAGAAGATAAACCAGAATACAACGGTTTGTTGTGTTTCGTTTAACTGGGCATTATATAAATCTGTCAGCGCAAAAGATGCAGAGTGATTGTATACATAAATCAATCCTGCTAACATGAATAATGATCCAACGAAGGTATAAACGAAGAATTTCGTAGTGAATTCAAATCTTTTATTTTCCTGACCCCAGATTCCGGCAATAAACCAGATCGGAATCAAAGTAACTTCCCAGAAAATGTAGAACAGCAAACCGTCCAGCGAAGTGAAAACTCCTACAAGACCGAACTGCATTAGCAGAATTAAACCATAGAATGTATTTCTGTAGCTTACATTTTCATTAAATGAAGATAAAATAATGATGGGCGCCAGAATATTGGTTAACAATAAAAGAAGTAAACTCATCCCATCGATACCGAAGTGAATTTTACTCTTAATAAATTGTGACCAAGGGTAATTGATCTCGTGTTGTAATGTACTATCTACCGTTAATCCAAAATTAAAATCCGATACGATATAAAACGTTACAAGCATCTGAATCAAAGCAATTCCCAGTGCCAAATATTTGCTGGATTTATCTTTCCATGCAAAAACTAATCCCGAACCTACCAGAGGTAATAGTAATAGTGTTAATAATAAACCAGACATTATTGTAATATAAAGTTAACAATCAGTATAATTCCCACAGCCAAAGACATGATTAAGATGTAATTCTCAACATTTCCGTTCTGGATACGCTTCATGGCTTTTCCGCTGTCTTCAGCTCCTTCACCTACGAAGTCCACAAAACGATCAAGAATACCTTTATCAAACATCTTTCCTCCGCGTCCTAATCCTTCAACAGTTTTTACAATTAATGCATTGTAAATTTCGTCAATGTATAATTTTTTAGCAGACAGTTTTTCCCATCCTGTATACTGCTGTTCCGGTAACGCCTGTTTTTTCTTATTCACATAAGTATTTTTAACAAGGAACCAAACGCAGAAGAACATTACTACTGTTGCTCCTAAAAGTATCATTTCAGTCCCAAACGGAACTCCCGAAAGAGTTGCTTCCATTTGTTTAAAGCTTTCCTCGGTAAGAACAGGCTTCAGCCATTCCATTAATTTGGCATAATGACCGTGACCGATGAAGTGAGGAAGGTTAATTAATCCACCCAAAACAGAAAGAACAGCCAGTACGATCAATGGTAATGTCATATTCGAAGGGCTTTCGTGTAAGTGGTGTTTTTGTTCTTCAGTACCTCTGAACTCTCCGTGGAAAGTAAGATAATACAATCTAAACATATAAGTAGCCGTAACAGCCGCTAAAACAAATAAAATTACCCAGTATACCGGATTTTTAGCAAAAGCTGCCACTAAAATTTCGTCTTTGGAAATCATCCCTGATAATAAAGGGAATCCTGAGATTGCCAATGTTCCGATAAGGAATGTAGCGTGTGTGATCGGGATGTATTTTTTCAGACCTCCCATGAAACGCATATCCTGTTCGTTGCTCATCGCATGGATTACAGATCCTGCTCCCAAGAACAATAATGCCTTGAAGAAAGCGTGTGTCATTACGTGGAACATCGCTGTTGTATAAGCTCCAAGACCTAAAGCGATGAACATGAATCCTAGCTGAGAAACGGTAGAATACGCCAGTACTTTTTTAATATCGTTCTGACGAAGTGCGTAGAATCCAGCTAAAGCTGCCGTTAAGAATCCGATGAATAAAATTACTCCCTGAACGGTTGGTGCCAAAGTGAATAAGAAGTTGGATCTTACCACTAAATAAATACCTGCCGTTACCATGGTAGCTGCGTGAATTAACGCTGAAACCGGAGTAGGTCCCGCCATCGCATCCGGCAACCATGTATATAATGGAACCTGAGCAGACTTACCGGTAGCACCGATAAATAAACTCGTTGTAATGAAAATGATTACCGTTCCGTCCAATTCAAATTTTCCTGCATTTTCTTTAATTGTTAAATAATCTACAGCATTTGTCTGTGAAGCTAACATGAAAATACCTATTAATAAAGCAAGATCACCAATTCTGTTCATGATGAACGCTTTTCTTGCCGCTTTACCATACTCTTCGTTGGTGTACCAGAATCCGATCAGCAAGTAAGAGCACAATCCTACACCTTCCCATCCTATGAACAGGATTAAGTAATTGCTTCCCATTACCAATAGTAACATAGAGAAGATAAACAGATTCAGATAAGTGAAAAACTTATAGAAACCTTTATCGTGGCTCATATATCCGATAGAGTAGAGGTGAATTAAAGATCCGATCCCTGTGATGATCATCACCATCATTAATGATAACTGATCGATCTGGAATCCGAAATTAATCTGAACTCCGTTTACTCTGAACCATTCAAAAGCTTTTACAATGACAGGCTGGCTTTCAGAATCAAAATTCATGAAAATACTTACTGCGATGCAGAAAGATGCAAAAACCATTGCTGTAGCCAAACTACCGACAACTATTTTTGGAAGATTTTTTCCGAAAAGTCCGTTTATAAGAAAACCTAAAAGTGGTAAAAGTATTATTGCATACACTAAATTTTCCATTCTTATCCTCTTAATTTATTAAATATACTTACATCAACAGAACGGGTATTTCTATACAGCATAGCAATAATTGCCAGACCTACCGCTACTTCCGCAGCAGCAACCACCATAATGAAGAAAACTAAAAGTTGTCCGTCGCCGTTACCTTTGTATGCAGAAAACGCAGCCAGTAAAAGGTTTACAGAATTCAGCATAAGCTCTACACAACCCAAAATAACAATCGCGTTTTTTCTCAGTAATACTCCCAAAACTCCCAAACAGAACAGTACTGATGAAAGTATAATGAAATAATTCACAGGGACGCTTTGTATAAATGTATTTACTTCTCCCATAATTTTATAGATCTTTTTTACCGATTAATACCGCACCTACAATACCTGCCAAAATAAGGATGGATGCAAGCTCAAACGGCAAAACATATTCATTAAACAAAAGTCTTCCCAGATTTTTCGTCAGACCAACTCCGTTGTCTACATTTTCAACAACGATCTGATTTTGCTGAACACCTCTGAAAACGCCTAAAACTCCAATTAACAAAAGTCCTGCTGTAAAAACTCCAGCAAATTTTAAAGTATTGCCCTTCTTACTTTCGTCTTGTTTATTAAGGTTAAGCATCATCAGAATGTAAAGGAACAATACCATGATCGCTCCGGCATACACAATAATCTGGATAATCGCAAGGAACTGTGCATTCAGAAGGATGTACATGCCCGCAATAGAGAACATTGTAACAATTAATGACAAAACAGCATACAGAGGATTTCTTGCAAAAACGAAGTAAACCGCACTTGCCACTGCTAAAAACGCCACCAAGAAAAATAAAAACTGATCCATTATTTTACCGCATTTTTTTGTTTCTCGGATTGTCTTTCTGTGATGTCAATCCTTTCATTTATTTTTTCCACCAATTTATCTTTTCCGTAAATGAAAGAACCTCTGTTGGTTTCCACGTCCACCAATCTGTCGGTAAGATAGATCGCAGATTTCGGACAGGCTTCTTCACACATACCGCAGAAAATACATCTCAGCATATTGATTTCATATACTGAAGCATATTTTTCTTCTCTGTAAAGATGCTTTTCTTCCTTGGTTCTCTCTGCAGCAGTCATGGTAATTGCTTCTGCAGGACATGCCACCGCACAAAGTCCGCAAGCCGTACATCTTTCCCTGCCTTCCTCGTCTCTTTTCAAAACGTGCTGACCTCTCCAGATTTCTGCTCTTGGTTTCTGTACTTCCGGATACGAGTATACTGCGGGAGCACCTTTCATAACGGTTCTTACAGCATGCTTAAATGTAATCCCCATTCCTGTAAAAATCGCAGGTAAGTAGATTTTTTCAGCAAGGGTCATTTCTTTGTTAGAAACAACTTTTGATCTGTTCGTAAGTTTCATTTTTTTTATTATTAAATGTTAGAAGATGGAAGCCGGGAGATGGAAGTTGGTCGCATCATCACATTTTCACATCAGCTCATTTTCAAATTAATTAATTTCCAAATGCTAAAATTACAGCTCCTGTAACCAGCAGGTTAACCAATGCCATTGGAATTAAAGTTTTCCATCCTAAGTGCATTAATTGGTCATATCTGAATCTCGGAAGTGTCCATCTGATCCACATGAAGATCAGAATTCCGATGATAGTTTTAATTAAAAACGCCACAATACTAAAAATTCCGGCTGTATTTTCTCCCCAGTTCTGAGTAACCCATTCAATTCCGGGATAATTGTAACCTCCGAAGAACAGAACAACCATGAAAGCATTCGAAATAAACATATTCACGTATTCACCGAACATATACAATCCCAATTTCATGGAAGAATACTCCGTAGAATATCCTGTTACCAATTCAGATTCACACTCAGGCAAATCGAAAGGGTGTCTGTTTGTTTCTGCTAAAGCTGCTACGAAGAATACTAAGAAAGCAATTGGCTGGTAGAAAATATTCCAGTTCATACCAGAACCCCAAGGAATGAATCCCCACAGTTTTCCGTTTGTCTGGCTTTCTGTAATTTCTTTTAAATCTAAACTTCCCGTCATCATAATGATAGAAAGCAAAGCCAATCCCATTGCCAATTCATAAGAAATCATCTGAGAAGAAGCACGGATCGCACCTAATAATGAATATTTGTTGTTGGAAGCCCAACCTCCGATCATAATTCCGTACACTCCGATGGAAGCCATTCCGATGATGAATAATACTCCGACATCGATATTTGCCACCTGAAGATCATAAGACGTACCTGCAATATTTAAACTTTTACCCCAGGGAATAACTGCTCCTGTGATTAATGATATAAACATCACCAAAGCCGGCCCCAGTACGAAAAGGAATTTTTCTGCATTCGCAGGGGTAAAATCTTCTTTAAAGAAAAACTTTCCACCGTCGGCTAAAGGCTGAAGCAATCCGAAAGGTCCTGATCTGTTGGGACCAATTCTGTCCTGCATAATAGAAGCAACTTTTCTTTCTGCCCAGGTAGAGTAGGCTGCAATCGTTAACGAAAGCAGGAAAAGCGCAAATACAAGTATAAGTTTAAATGTAAGTAAATCCATTTTTTATTTTAAATGTTTTGAAGATGGGAGCTGGGAGCTGGAAGTTTGTCACATCGTGGCATCAACTCTTCATCACATTACCAATTTATTTTATTTTTTAACGATTTTAAAGTTAAAAGCAGAAGCGGAATATTTTACGGGTACAAACCTCCATCTTCCATCTTCAGACATCCAACTTATTATTTTTCGTCTTTTTCACTGATTTCCTTTGCCATCGGATTGTCTAAAACTCTCAGTTCATCTTTAGGCTTTTCGTAGTGGTTCAGTGAAATTACTGAGTGTCTGTCGATATGTCTCGGACCTTCAATGTTCCAGTCAGAAAGTTCTTTTCTGTCGAAACGGCAGGTGTCGCAGATAAATTCTTCAACTTCTCCCCACTGGTCTTTTCTTGCAGTAACTCTCACGATTTCATCGCCTTTCATCCAGACTACGGCTTTTCCGGAACATTTATCGCATTTGCAGGTAGCGTTCATCGGTTTTGTAAACCATACTCTGCTTGAAAAACGTGCTGTTCTGTCGGTTAATGCTCCTACCGGACAAACGTCGATTACGTTTCCGATGAAATCATTATCCAAAGCTTTATTTAAATAAGTTGAAATTTCAGCGTGATCTCCTCTGAACAAAATTCCGTGTTCTCTTTCTCCGGTTAACTGATTAGCAGCCAATACACATCTTGCACAAAGAATACAACGGTTCATATTCAGTTTGATGTGAGGACCCAGATCGTCTGCTTCGTATGTATTTCTTTCGAATTCCGTTCTGGTTTCAAGATTTCCGTGTTCGTAACCTAAATCCTGAAGGTGACATTCTCCCGCCTGATCACAGATAGGGCAGTCTAACGGATGGTTTACCAAAAGGAATTCCGTAACTGCTTTTCTACCTTCCTGAGCTTTTTCAGAAGTAAGATTTTTTACTTCCATCCCGTCCATTACGTTGGTTCTGCAGCTTGCCACCAATTTCGGCATAGGACGCGGATCTGCTTCAGATCCTTTGGAAACTTCCACAAGGCAGGTTCTGCATCTTCCGCCACTGGTTTCCAGTTTGCTGTAGTAGCACATTGCAGGAGGTACAGATTTTCCGCCGATTTGTCTTGCAGCTTCCAGAATAGAAGTACCCGGCAAAACTTCAGTAGTCTGTCCGTCTATCGTTATTTTGAATTTTTTAACCTCTTCGCTCATATTCTATGCTTTTCGCTTTTGCCTTAGCAATTAAGCTCTGTTTTAATTATACTTTTTTGTATTAAATGTATATCCGATTCCGGCGAGAACCTGTCCGAAAACAAAATCCTGTCTGGCTTTATCCGGTTTATTATTTAATGTCGTTTTAATGTCCCACATATTGATGTATCCGGCTTTTACTTCTGCTCTCAGCATCCAGTTTTTCCAGAATACAAGGTTAAGACTGGATCTTAAATCGGTTCCCATTCCGGCAACGTGAAAACGGTCGCTTCTCTCGTTACCAAAAAGCTTTACATTACTTTTCGGAAACATAAACCCGATTCCGGCTCCGTAAGACCATACCAGATCAATGTTCTTTTTATGAACCAGATTTTTATATTTTTCAAGTCCTACGTTTTCATAATTTAATCCGTCTGTATGCTCAAAAGTAAGGAACTTTTCATCGGCAAGATTTACCTGCCCGTTCTGTACCATCGCTGCATATTTCGGATCTGAAATATTTCCTGAAAACCCAACCGTCTGATCCTGGTTCATTACATATTTCATGTGATCAATTCCTAAAACCAAAGCTAAATTATCTTTAATAAAATAACCAAGTCTGAAATTATATTGTGTCACTGTAAACCAGCTTGGATCGAAATAAACAATTCCGAATTTTGTTGGTCTGTCTTTCGCAGAGACATTGTTTAACTGAAAATCATAACCGTTTCCCGAGAAATGAATGTCAGAATTGCTGTAAGCCGCTCTGTTCCATCCGTAGAAAACGAAAACCTGACCTTTTTTGCTTAAAGGTAAAGGTTTTTCTTTTTTTTCAGCTTTGTATGGAGTTACCTCCAGTTTATATTCTTTTTCTTCTAATGTATCTTTTTTTACCTGTCCGAAAACAAAACCCGACATCATTAGACCTACTGCCAATATTTTTTTCATCTTAAGCATTCTTCTCAACTGCAGGAATCGGATCTGCATAATGTGCCAGTCCGTAGTTCTGAGTCTGTGATAATTCAGGGTTTTTAATGTGCCATTCGAATTCATCTCTGAAGTGACGAATAGCCGCTGCAACAGGCCATGCTGCTGCATCACCTAACGGACAAATTGTGTTTCCTTCGATTTTTCTCTGAATGTCCCAAAGTAGATCGATGTCTTCCATTTTTCCTTCTCCTTTCTCGATTTTCTTTAAAATCTTGTACATCCATCCTGTTCCTTCACGGCAAGGCGTACATTGTCCGCAACTTTCGTGATTATAAAATCTCGCTAAAGTCATGGTATGTTCTACGATACACTGATCTTCATCCAAAACAATGAATCCTCCTGAACCCATCATGGTTCCGGTAGCAAATCCACCGTCAGCCAAAGATTCGTAGTTCATGTATCGAGGTTCTCCGTTTACGGTTTTTAATAATAAATTAGCAGGAACAATCGGAACAGAGCTTCCTCCCGGAATACAGGCTTTTAATCTTTTCCCGTCTTTAATTCCTCCGCAATATTCTTCAGAGTAAATGAATTCTTCAACCGTAATGGTCATGTCGATTTCATACACTCCGGGTTTGTTGATGTTTCCACAAGCAGAAATCAATTTTGTTCCTGTAGATCTTCCAACTCCTATTTTAGCATATTCAGCTCCTGTAATTTCAATGATCGGAACTACTGCCGCAATAGACTCAACGTTGTTTACTACCGTTGGTCTTTCCCAAAGTCCTTTTACAGCCGGGAATGGCGGTTTTAGTCTCGGATTTCCTCTTTTACCTTCAAGAGATTCAAGCAATGCGGTTTCTTCACCACAGATGTATGCTCCACCACCTCTCTGAACGTAAATTTCGCAATCGAAACCGGTTCCTAAAATATTTTTACCTAAAAATCCTGCTGCCTTCGCTTCTTCAATGGCTTCTTCCAAAATATCGGGGATCCACGAATATTCTCCACGGATGTAGATATAAGAAACATTTGAACCTAAACAGTATGATGAAATAAGCATTCCTTCAATCAGTAAGTGAGGAAGAAACTCCATCAGATATCTGTCTTTGAAAGTTCCCGGTTCAGATTCGTCGGCATTTACAACAAGGTGTCTCGGAACACCTTCCGGTTTTGCAAGGAAGCTCCATTTCATTCCTGTTGGGAATCCTGCTCCACCACGTCCACGAAGCCCTGAAGCTTTTACTTCTTCAAGAATTTCGTCAGGAGTCATTTTTAAGGCTTTTTCAGCAGCTTCATAACCTCCGTTTTTACGGTAGGTTTCAAAGTAGCGGATGCCTTCAATATGTGCGTTTTTAAGTAAAAGTTTTTTACTCATTGTTATTTGCTTCTTGCAATAGGCTTTTGGCTTCTTGCATTAATTATGATTAAACGTTAAGTGAATAATTTAAAATCTAAAATGTAGAATTTAAAATTTCTATTAGTCTAAAGCGATCTGTCCTTCTCTGCAAAGATCAAGGATCTCGTCTACTTTTTCTATCGTTAAATTTTCATGGAAAAATTTTCCCAACTGCATCATCGGAGCATATCCACAAGCTCCCAGACATTCAGCAGGTTTTAAAGTAAACATTCCGTCTTCCGTAGTCTGTCCGTCTTTAATGTTCAGTTTTGTACGGATATGGTCTAGGATTTTTTCACTTCCCGAAACCATGCAAGGTCCCGTTCTGCAAACCTCCAGAACATATTTACCTACCGGCTTCATGTTGAACATAGTGTAGAAAGTAGCTACTTCATAAACTTCGATAGGTTTGATACTCAATAATTCTGCAACATAATCCATTACCGGAACGTCTAACCAGCCTCCGAATTCTTTCTGTGCCAAATGAAGTACAGGAATAAGGGCAGATTTTTGTCTTCCTTCAGGATATCTTGCGATAATTTTGTGTACCTGTGCTAAACTTTCCGGTTTAAAAGCTATTGTTTCGCTCATTTTATTTAATGTATTATTGTACAACGTACAATGTACTAATGACTTATTTATTTTAATCACTGCAAAATTTACAATGATACTTTTTACAATTTTATGCGTCTAATTCTCCCGCAATAATATTCATACTACACATTGTAACGATCGCATCTGAAATTACAGAACCTGTAATCATCTCAGGATACGCCTGATAGTAGATGAAACAAGGTCTTCTGAAATGCAGTCGGTAAGGGCTTCTTCCGCCATCACTCACCAGATAGAACCCTAATTCTCCGTTTCCGCCTTCTACAGCATGGTAAACTTCACCTTTAGGTACATCTGTTTCTCCCATTACAATTTTGAAATGGTAAATCAGTGCTTCCATTTTCTTGTAAACATCTGCCTTTTCAGGAAGATAGAAATCCGGAACATCCGCGTGGAATGGTCCTTCAGGAAGGTTTTCGTATGCTTGTTTGATGATTTTGATAGATTCCCAGATTTCCTGCTGACGAACCATGAAACGGTCGTAGGTATCTCCGGAAGTTCCCACCGGAATGATAAAGTCGAAATCCTGGTAAGAAGAATAAGGCTGCGCAACTCTCACGTCATAATCCACACCGGTTGCACGTAAATTCGGACCTGTGAAACCATAGCTTAATGCTCTTTCTGCAGAAATAGATCCTGCTCCGATGGTTCTGTCCATAAAGATTCTGTTTCTTTCTAATAATGTACAGAATTCTTTGAATCTTGGCGGGAACGTTTTAAGGAAATCCTTTAATAACTCATGGAATTTTGGAGTGAAATCTCTTTCAAAACCTCCGATTCTTCCCATATTGGTCGTCATTCTCGCTCCGCAGATCTGCTCATACATATCGTAGATACGTTCTCTTTCGATGAACATATAGGTAAGACCGGTAATTGCTCCGGAGTCCATTCCTGTTACACCGTTACAGATCAGGTGATCTCCGATCCTTGCAAGCTCCATTAAAATAACACGCATATAGTCTACACGTTTTGGAACTTCAACGCCGATCAGTTTTTCAACCGTCATGTGCCAACCCAAATTGTTGATGGGCGCAGAACAGTAATTCATACGGTCGGTAAGGGTAGTGATCTGAGAGTAGTTTCTTCTTTCAGAAATTTTCTCAAATGCTCTGTGGATATATCCCACAGTCTGCTCTGCATGAAGGATTCTTTCTCCATCCATCGTTAAGATATTCTGGAAAATACCGTGCGTTGCAGGGTGGGTAGGTCCTAAATTGAGGGTGTATAACTGTCCGTCAATCTGTTCCTTACTTTCGTATTGGTTTAGTATATTAGATAATGAGTTATCTTTCATAATGATTGCTTTTAGCTATTTGCTTCTGGCTATTGGCTAGCTGCCATTGGCCATTCGCTTTTTTATCTTCCGAACATGCTGTCGTTCTTGTCTGTTCTTGTTCCGTCTTCCAGACGATATTCTTTCAGCATCGGGTGGTAACCAAGATCTTCCATATTTAAAATAGGTCTCAGATCCGGATGTCCTTTAAATTTGATTCCGTAGAAATCATACGTTTCTCTTTCCATCCAGTTGGCTCCTGCATACAATTCCACTAAAGAATCTACTTCGATGTTTTCTCTGGACATGAATATTTTCAGACGTAATCTGAAGTTCGTCATCATATTGTGAAGGTGATAAACCACGCCGATTTCCTTTTCCGGAAACTCAGGATAATGGATTCCGCATACATCGGTAAGGAAATTGATTTCCAGTGATGAATCTTTCAGATAGTGAACGATTTTTTTCAGATCTTCCTTCTTTACTTCAATCGTCAACATTCCATAAGGCTCTGAACTTGCAATAACAGACTCCGGAAATTCTCTTGTAATTGCTTCTAATACAAATTCGTTTGTCATTTCCGTTAGTTGCTTATGTTGTAAGAGTCTAGTAATTTCTGATATTCAGGCATATCTCTTCTTCTGATGCTTTCGCTTTCCGCCAAAGCCTGAACCTGCATTACACCTTCAATAATCTGTTCCGGTCTCGGAGGACATCCAGGAACGTAAACGTCTACCGGAATAATTTTATCAATACCCTGTAAAACAGAATACGTATCAAAAATACCACCGCTGGAAGCACAGGCTCCAACTGCAACCACCCATTTCGGCTCTGCCATCTGAGTGTACACTTCTTTAAGTACCGGTCCTAATTTTTTGGATATCGTTCCGCAAACCATTAACATATCTGCCTGTCTTGGGGAGAAAGAGTTTCTTTCCATACCAAATCGGGAAGCATCATACGTTGGATTCAGGGTAGCCATAAACTCGATACCGCAACAAGAGGTTGCAAATGGTAATGGCCAAAGAGAAAATTTTCTTGCCATCCCGATTACACTGCTCAGTTTTGTTGCGAAAAACCCTTCTCCTTCAAATCCTTCCGGAGCCGGTGCATCTGTTCTTATTACTGGTTTGTTATCTGACATTTTAGTAGATTTTAGATTTTAAATTTTAGATTCTAAATTATTGTTAATGTTAACTTTAATCGAAAATCACCATCTAAAATTTGTAATTTAAAATTTATAATTTCTTATTTCTTATTTATCCCAATCTAAAGCGCCTCTTTTCCATACATAGAAAAATGCCATGAAGAAGATCGCTACGAATGTAAGAACGGCAAGGAATCCTTCCATTCCGAATTCTCTGAAGTTTGCCGCGTACGGATAAAAAAATACGATTTCAATATCGAATAATACGAATAATACCGCTGTCAAAAAGTACTTAATGGAAAACGGTGTTCTTGCATTTCCTTCTACCGGGACTCCACACTCCCAGCTTTGGTTTTTCACAGAATTTCCTTTTTTCTGTTTCGGACCTAAAAAATGCGCTCCAAGCAAAGAAATGGCTACGAAACCGATCGCAACACCTGCTTGTATAAGGATTGGAATATAACTTTCAGGTAAATTCATTTTTGCATTATTATCTCAATTTGCAAATTTAGCGAATAAACAAGAAAGCATGAAATTTATGAGGTTAAAAGTGGCTCCAAAATAGGCAAAACGGATAATTTAGAATCATTAAAAATAACAGTTATTTTTTCATTTTTCTGATGAGAGAATACGCCATAAAGGAAATATAGGCAAAAAGGAGACTTGCGTAGATAATATTCACCGCCGTATTGGTTCTGTCATCCGCCAACTGGAAAAATAAATTGTATGCAATGAATCCGGCAATTAAAATTCCGAAAATGATGAGTTGTGGTTTCATATTTTAAAACTTACAATAAGTCTACTTTTTGATGATGAAAAATTATTTGATTTCCAGAGCGTAGGTTCTCCTTCTTTTATGGTTCACGGGATTGTAATCCTGCCATAACAGCTGAATGCTTTTGTTTTCTTCCAGTTCCGGATTCGTTTCCAGATATTTTACTCCTTTTTTGTTGAAGATATCCCAGATTTCTTTAAAAATAATGGACGTAACACCGCGTCTCTGATAATCGGGATGAATGCCGATCAGGTAAAAATTAGCCCTGTCGTTTTTCTTTCCTGCCTGTAAAAAATGCCACCATCCGAAAGGAAGCAGTTTTCCTTTGGATTTTTGCAGAGCTTTTGAATAGGAGGGCATTGTAATGGCAAAAGAAACCAGATTGTTATTTTCATCTGCGATACACACGATAAAATCTTTATCGATTAAAGGGAAATATTTCTCTTTGTAGGTTTTTCGCTGTTCATCTGAAATAGGAGTGTAGGTAGAAAGGTGCTTGTACGTTTCATCCAGCAGATCAAACATCGCATCCACATACTGCAGAATTTCTTCTTTAGATTTAAATCTTAAAACTTTCAGATGATATTTCTGGGAAATCAGTTCATTGAATTTGTAAATTTTCTCCGGAAGGGAATCCGGGAACATAATTTCAAATTCTACCCATTCCTTTTCTTTGGTTAAACCCAGTTTTTCAAGATGTTTCGGATAATAATCATGGTTGTAGATTCCGATCATCGTTGCCAGTTTATCGAAACCTAAAGTCAGCATTCCGGCTTTATCAAGGTTCGTGAAACCCATCGGTCCTTCAATCTTTCCGATGTTTTTTTCTTTGGCGTACTCAACTGCTTTTCCGATGAGTGCCTGAGAAACTTTTTCATCATCAATAAAATCAATCCAGCCAAAGCGTACTTTTCTTATCCCTAGTTCGCGTTCTTCCTTATGATTGATCATTAAGGCAATTCTTCCGACAACCTTGCTATTTTTGTACGCCAGAAACTGTTTGGCTTCAGAGTATTGCAGCGCAGGATTTTCTTTCGTGCTCCATATTTTAATCTCATCATTAATAAGGGACGGAACATAATACGGATTGTTTTTGTACAGATCCATGGGAAATCTTACGAATTGCTTTAGCTGTTCGCTGTTTTTTACTTCAATAACTGAAATCTCTGACATGATTTTTTCGTGAAATTATGGAACAAATATAACTAAATTAATACAATACTTTGGCACAGTTTTTACATCATATCGGATGAAAAGTATATTATAAAGATTACAGAGATGAATGGTTATTATTTGATTATTATTGTTTCGATGGCGGTGAGCTGGTTGGTTTCGTGGAGACTGAAATCGAAATTCGAACAATATTCTAAAGTCTATCTCAGAAACGGGCTTTCAGGAAAAGAAGTGGCGGAGAAAATGCTGAGAGATAACGGGATTAACGACGTTCAGGTAATGTCGGTTCCGGGACAGTTAACAGATCATTACAATCCGGAAAATAAAACAGTTAATCTTTCTGAAGCAGTGTATATGCAGAGAAATGCAGCGGCAGCGGCTGTTGCAGCTCATGAATGCGGTCATGCGGTTCAGCATAAAGTAGGATATTCAATGTTGCAGTTACGGTCCAAATTGGTTCCGGTAGTAAGCATAAGTTCCAACCTGATGCAGTTTGTAATTATGGGAGGGCTTGTCATCATGGCATTTAGTGGAAGTAAACTTGTTCTTACAATAGGGGTTATTATGTTTGCTTTCACGACGCTTTTCGCATTTGTAACACTTCCGGTGGAATATGATGCAAGCAACAGAGCCATGAAATGGCTTCGTGATACGGGGACGGTAACAATGGAAGAATATGTAGGCGTAAAAGACAGTCTGAAATGGGCGGCAAGAACGTATGTAGTAGCTGCAATCGGATCTTTGGTACAGCTTCTTTATTTTATCTCTTTATTAATGGGAGGAAGAAGGGATTAATCTTTAAATTTGAATGAAACATACTGCATCTCGGATAGTTTTTCCGAGATGTTTTCTTTTTGTAAAAGTTTCAGAGAAGCGGTTACAATGCAGTTTTCATTCGCCTCAAATTGCAGGACTTTCGCATCATACTTAGACAGTAAAGTAAAAATTATATTCTGCTGATTAAAATTAAACTGAATCTCAACAGTAGTTTCAAGCTCTTTCGTAACAATATTTGCTTCTTCCAGTGTAATTTTTGCCGATTCTTTGTACGCTTTTACCAGACCGGAAACGCCCAGTTTTGTGCCTCCGTAATAACGGACGGAAATAACCAGAACATTGGTAATTTCGTGTGCTAATAACTGGTTGTAAATGGGCAGTCCTGCACTTCCGGAAGGTTCTCCGTCGTCATTTGCCCGATAGTTTTCTCCGTTAAGTCCCATTCTGAAAGCATAGCAATGATGCGTTGCCTTCGGATGTTCCGCACGAATCTTTTCCAAAGCATTTTTCAGTTCTTCCTCATTGTTCACGGGAAACGCAAAACCAAGAAATTTGCTTCCCTTTTCTTTTAATAAAGTATTTTCTACCGGAGATTCTATCGTCTTAAAATTGAACATATATAATAGAGAAAAAATGATTCTGCTGAGAATGTTAGATTTAATTGTTCAAAGGTAAAATTTTTTTAAGAAAAGTCCCGTAAACGGACAATAAAAAAGAGAACCTTTACAGTTCTCTTTAATCCATTAACAAGGAAAGCTTCCTTCCAGCCAAGGTGGAGGACAACTCATGCTCGAAGGTGTTTTACAGCATCTTTGCAGGTTTGCAGGATAATAAGAACAGCAAACCGGTGCTATTCCGCCAACAAGATGTTTAAGCTCTTTTCTTGGTAGTTTTTTTAGATTTTTCATATAATATTTTTAAAGTGAAATAGGTGGGTCAAAGCAAGCCTGTCCGATCGGAATACAGACACCATTGCAGTTATACTGCGTGTGGATGTTGCAAGGACACACTTTTGTTCCGTTTTGAAGATAATAACATTTTTCAATTCCTCCCAAAACACTTTTCAGTTCATGTTTTGATAATTTTCTCAGATTTTTCATGATGATGATTTTTAGTTCATCATAAAACTACATATTTAATTTCAAACTATGGTGAAAAATTATAAAATATTTATTATGTTAAATTTTTGATTATTAAATATTTAAATGTTTTCTGAAAGAAAAAAATCAACGCGGTTATCTCTGATAATTTCAGTTTTAAATGGATTTGACCGGTCAAAAACAGGAGCTTTGGTTCCGTTCCCAAGAAGAAGATGTTCATTGGTAATAACAATCGCTTCGTCCCATAGATTGGCATCTATAAACTGCTGTAAAGTGAATTTTCCACCCTCGATAATCACAGACTGAATCTGCTCTTTATAAAGAGCTTCCATAAGATTCTGAAGGAAATTGTCCTTTTCGGTTTTAATAAAATGAACATGATCTGCAATTTCTTCTTTTACAGAATTAATCACGATGGTTTTTGCTTCTTCGTTGTAAATTTTAAAATTCTGAGGAACTTTAAGGTCAAAATCAATTAAAATTCTCACAGGATTAACGCCTTCCACATTTCTTACCGTTAAACTTGGATCGTCATTCAGTGCGGTCTGTGTTCCAACTAAAATAGCGTGTTCATCGGCTCTCAACTGATGTACGAACTGATTCACTAAAGAATTTGAAACTGCGGTTGGTTTAAAATCCTTATCCAGAAATCCGTCTCCCGATTGCGCCCATTTCAGAATAATGTAAGGTCTTTTCTTTTCGTGGTAGGTGAAAAATCTTTTATTAAGATCAATACATTCTTTTTCCAAAACGCCTGAAATTACTTCAATTCCGGCATCCTGAATAATTTTTTTTCCTTTTCCGTTCACTTTGTCATGAGAATCCATTGCTCCCACTACGACTTTTTTAAAGCCTAATTCCTTAATCTTTAAAGCACAGGGCGGCGTTTTTCCGTAATGTGCACAAGGTTCTAATGTAACGTAAATAGTGGATTCGGGGATTAAAGATGGGTCTTCAACAGAATTAATGGCGTTAATTTCCGCATGAGGTTCTCCTGCTTTCTGATGATAGCCTTCGCCGATAATTGTACCGTTGTGAACAATCACACTTCCCACCAAAGGATTTGGATAGGTTTTTCCGATGGCTTTCTGAGCCAGTTCGATGGCTCTTTTAATATAAAATTCGTCCTGCATACTGAATGAAAAAAGCGAAGTCAAATTGCTTTGCTCCGCTTTCTAATATTTTAAATAGTTTTATTCTCCCGCAATAATGCTATGAAGATTTTGTTTTAAAGTTTCCAGATGAGCTTTTTTCTCGTCGATAGAATTATAAGTATCCCTCAACATAGGATTCTCTCTTGAAGGATTTTTAAAGAAAGCGAGATTGTTTTCCAGCTTTACGATTTCAGCTTCAAGATCAGAAATCTGGCTCTTGATTTTTCTTGCTTTGTCCGTAAGCTGATTTTCAGATAATCCTTCTTCTTTAAGTTCCAGCTCGTTGATTTTATTTAATTTCAATTTTTCTCTCAACGTTTTGTTGAATTCTGTATTGATGGAGATTTTATCTCTCGGTACTTTTCCGATGTTGTTCCATGCGGTTTTAATGGCTTCAATTCTTTCGATGCTTCCATCTTCGTTCCCGATTGTTTTTAACTCATCAAGAATTGCCTTTTTATGCTTGTAATTTTCCTTCCAGTTATCCGTAGAAGCGTTGCTTTTTTCACGGTAATTGTTGAAGAATGCATTACACGCATCACGGAATTCATCCCAGATTTTATTCGTCATGCTTTTCGGAACGTGACCTATTTTTTTCCAGTCTTCCTGAAGTTTTTTGAATAAAGGAACGGCGATGTCCCACTCTTCATTATTCTGGTTGTCTTTTGCAGTCTGGATCAGTTTTAATTTTTCTTCCAGATTCGCCTGCTGAGAACCTTTTAATGATTTATAATAAGTATTTTTTGTTGTATTGAATCCTCTCAGAATCGTTTTGAACTCGTTCCAGTTCTGGTTAGAGAGCTTTCTCGGAACGCTTCCTGTTTTCAGAAATTCTGAACGGAGATCTTCCACTCTGCGGATGGCGTTCTGCCAGTAATTATGGTTAGGATTTTCACCGGGCTCAGAAAGTTTCTTAATTTCAGCGATGATCTGATTTTTCTTTTCCAGATTCTCGTTCTGCTCCGTTTCAATGGCGGCAGAAAGTTCAGATTTTCTTTCGTGGATTTTGTTGGAAATTTCTTTAAATTCTTCCCATGTTTTCTCACGGAATTCTTCTGCAACCGGTTCAGCTTCTTCCTTCCATAGTTTGTGAAGATATTGCAGCTCATTCAGCGCTTTCTGAATCACAGGCTCATGTTCAAGCTGTTTTGCACGCTCAATGATGT
Organism: Chryseobacterium sp. HMWF035; assembly: GCF_003094695.1. Classification (NCBI taxonomy): domain Bacteria; kingdom Pseudomonadati; phylum Bacteroidota; class Flavobacteriia; order Flavobacteriales; family Weeksellaceae; genus Chryseobacterium; species Chryseobacterium sp. HMWF035. Next base: position 33,431 of record NZ_QEHP01000098.1, read on the forward strand.
GTTGTCTTTTTTCAAGATTGTGGCTGTACTCCTGCTCCAGAAATTCCTTATTCAGATCAAGCATCTGATAAAACTGGTTCAGATGATGAAAATAATTGTTGTTAAGAATCTTGAATTCAGATTTCGCAACCTGTCCCGCTTTCGACCAGTCTTCTTTAATCTCTCTTATCGATTTGAAAAGATTGGTTCCCGGTTCGGAATTCGTATAAAGATTTTTAAGCCTTTCGATGATGGTTTGGCGGTGCTCCAGATTTTTCTTCTGTTCTTCTTCCTGCCCCTTTTGGTAAGCATCATGCTTTTCTCTGAAAATATTCACCAAAGCAGAGAATTTCGCCTGAGAAGGATGCTCATAACTGAAATTTTCAGGAGCATTTCCCGCTTCGGCATATTCATGCTTTTTATCTTCCACTTCATCATGGATGTAATGACTTGCTTTTTCTTTGAGCTGATTGAATTTTTTGAAATCTTCACCTGCATTGGGTACATTGATGATTTTTTCCATTTCCTTCAGGGCATCGGCAAGAGAAATTTCTACTTCTTCGTGCTCTTCTTCATGTTCCGTTTCCTCATGATGAATGCTTTCATCCTGAGGTTCTGCAGGTTCTGATGTTTTTTCCTGAGGGACTTCGTTAGAATTTTTGTTTTCCTCGTTTTCAGAAAGGTTGTTTTCTGTAATCATAGCAAATCGTTTATGTGAGTGGCATTAAAATATCCTCTAAATATAGAGCTAAAAAGCTAAATACAGTACTAATTTATGTTATTTTTTTTGAAAATTCCAAATTTCCCAGGCTTTTTCTGCCTGTTGTTCCAGCATATAATATCCGTTCACTGTTTTGGCTCCTTTTTCAGAGGCATTGATGATGAATTTGGTATAGTTTGGGTTGTAAATTAAATCGATAATCAAATGTTCTTTTGAAAGCCCTTCGAAAGGGAAATTCAGGCAGTCTTCCACATTCGGAAAAGTTCCTACCGGAGTACACTGGATAATGAGTTTATGATCCTGTACAAAAGCAGCATCTAAATTGTCATAATTAATTTCCGTGCTTCTGGAAACCGTAACCGATGGAATTCCGTGTTTGTCCAAAACATATTTTACTGCTTTTGCCGCACCTCCGTTTCCTAAAATGATGGCTGAATCATGGTAGGGTTTTTTGTGAAGCAGCAAAGTCTTTTCGAACCCGAAAGCATCCGTATTATAGCCTCTTTTCTTCCCGTTTTCAATCAGTACACAGTTTACGGCTCCGATGTTTCTCGCTTCATCGCTCAGCTCGTCCAGATAATCGATGATTTTTTCCTTGTAGGGAATCGTTACATTAAAGCCCAGTAATTCCGGAGCTGAAAAAACATCTTCCACTTCATCAATTTCGTTTAAATCAAAAATGTTGTAAGAATAATCTTTCAACATCAGTTTCTGGAATTTATCTTCAAAGTATTTTTTCGAGAAAGAGTAGGAAATGTTTTTCCCGATCAAGCCTAATTTTTTATTGGAATCCATAGGATAAAATTAAAAAAAAAGACCGGAAAAACCGGTCTTTGAGATAAATATTTTTTTGTTTTATTCTACGATAAATTTCGCTGAGGAAGAATCTGTTTTCAGAATATAATTTCCTTTTGCCAAACCTTTCAGATGAATTTTATTAGAAGTTCTGAACGGATTTTCAATCGTTTCGATCAGTTTTCCTGAAAGATCATAAATCTGAGCTTTCGAAATTTTATTCAGATTTTCTCCTTTTACAAACAATTCATTGTTTTTTACAGGATTAGGATAGATGGTAAACAGAGACTTATCTTTAGAAACTTCCGCAGTTGCCAATGTAGTGAAGCAGGTCCAGCTCAAGTCGTCAATTGCAATTCTGTTATCTGTTACAGGATTTACAATACTGATAACAATATTTCCGCTGATATTGATGTTACTAATCGTAACCGCTGCAGTAGAGGAAGAGGTGTAAGGAATTGTTCCTACTGTCGTACCATTAATTAGAACATTTAAACTTCCTGCACTCCCTGAAAATTTCAATTGAGCCTTTACCGTTAAACTCTCAATTCCGCCTGAAATTGTAGAACTTGTTAAACTTCCGTTTCTGATGGTAATCGCTTTGTTTCCTGTTCCGTTAATATTTTGGTCTGTTCTGGCATCTGTTGCAGTCCATGTAATATTATTATTCGTCCATGTTTGTGTTGCGTAGCTTGAAGCCGCAGCCGGAATATTGGAGAAATCTTCCGCTCCGCAGCTTCCGCCTGGCTGTCCTCCTGCAAGAGTTGTTCCTGAAGCGGTATTGCTCACTGCAGAAGCATTTCCTGCTGCATCTTTTGCAATCACATAAAAATTATAGGTAGTAGAAGGATTCAGCCCGGAAACCGTAGCCGTTGTTCCGGTAACCGTAGCGTATAAAACCCCGTCTTTATAAATTTCATATCCTACAACACCGATGTTATCTGTAGAAGCCGTCCAGCTTAAAGAAATGGTGTTGGAAGTAGGGGTGCTTGTTGCTAAATTGGTTGGAGCAGTCGGAGCCTGTGTATCAGCAACCGGAGTTCCCCAAATTTCAGCAACGTATTCAGGATGATCGATGTATGGATTTCTGTTTCCCTGATAAGTATAAGAAGCGTTGTTTCTTGCAATTTCGGTAGCAGAAACAGGATCTGCGATATGCCATGCCAATAATTGGTTCAGTTCCCAGGTCTGTAATCCCGGAAATGCGGAACCTCCCAACATATTTCCTGTTCCGAAACCTGAAAGCTGAGTTTCATATCTTGTTACGAAATATAAAACCATTCTCGCGATATCTCCTTTAAAAGCATCAACAGGCTCAAAAACCGTCCCCGAATATCCCGGAGAAACAGAAGTTCCCAGTTTTGATCCGTTTTGAGAAGTGAAAGAAGCCGATCCTACTTTTCCGAAAGGAAAGTTTGATCTCATTCCGTTTACTTTTCCGTCGGTCGGTCTGATGAAATGAATATCTGAAACCATCGGAGCATTGCTGTTGAATAAACTTTGAGGAACGATATGCTCTCTGTTGTAGCAGTCGCCTTCGCTGTTATAATTTCCGCACTGCGCTCCCGGATAGCTGTATGAGTAAGGATCTGTTCCGTTAGGATTCTCGGAATACATGTCTAAAACCGTATTATCGTTTTCCAGTCCCGGAATTCCTGCAATATTATCGCGATCCGTTGTTGCATAACCACTATATAGTGCACTATATCCATTGTCTACATGACCGTTGGTAATAATCTGTTTCAGTTTGGTTTTTAAAGCAGCTCCGGAAAGACCTGCAGTTCCGTCGTAATATCCCGTAGGAATCTGAGCAAAAGTACTTATCAAGACAAAGCTCAATAAAAAAGAGAATAATTTACGTTTCATTTTTAAAAATTGGGACGCAAAGATACGAAAAAATGAAAGCTTACGTATTAATTTTTAGTAATATAATCTTTGCTGATCTTGGAAAATGCCCATGAAATTCCAAAGCCGAATAAGGATGCGGTAACCGCAACAGTGATGTAATTTTTACCCACTATTTTCACCGGAAAAGGTAAGGTTTCGTTGGCTTTAAAGAACTCTGTGAAGTGTTGGAAATAGCAAAGTCCGGTTCCTATAAGTAAGCCTGAAATAATTCCTAAAACGACAATTAAAACTCCGGTATAAAAGTAAACCTGTCTTAAATGACTTAACGGAAAACCTAACGAAATAAGGGATTTTGCCTGCTCTTTTTTATCCAGTTGAAGAATGATGATGGCTCCTGCTAAATTGAAGGTGGTAATAAAGATTACCAAAGCAAAAATTAAATAGATAAAAAGCTTCTCGGTATTGATCATTTTCCAGAATGCCGCATTTTCTTCCTCTTTGGTTTTTACTTCAATGTTTTTTCCAAGGGAAGAAATAAGCTGTTGCTTTACGGAGTCTGTATTTTCAGGATTCTTTAATTTGATAACGATTTGATAAGCCGAATGTTTAGGAAGATTTAAAAGCTCTTCAGTCAATTCAACAGGAGCAATAATATAATTGTCCAGTTGGTCTTTTCCTGCAAAAACTCCGGAGACGAGGATATCTTTTTTGTTGTAAATATCTTCTTCTTTATTAATGATTCCTGTTCCCGGTTTAGGCATAAAGATAGTTGCATAATCCGAACTGGACGGTACAGGAATCGAAAGTCTATTATCCAGAGAGTTTTCCATTAAAACTTCATTGGAATATTTGAAGCTTGGATAAGCACCGTAGAAAACATCTTTATTAATGGGGTTTACTTTTGTGTAAGCAGAATCTACCCCTCTTAAATAAGCAATATCGCCTTTCCCGTTATAGCTAATGTAGACCTTTTCTTCAATAACTCTCGAAAAGTTACTGATCTCTTTATTGCTTTTGAGAACGGAATTAATTTTATCGAAATCTTTCAGTGTTTTTCCGGATGAACTTTTAAGGGTAAGATCGGCATGAAGATTTGAAATCAATTCTTTATTGAGGTCTTCAAGCCCCGAAAAAACGGAGATAATAACAAACATTGCAGTTACGGCAACCGTCATCGCCCCAACTGCCAACCACGTAATAAACGTAACGGCAGTACTTCCTTTTTTAGACAAAAGGTATCGGGAAGCGATATAAAATGCAATGTTTTTCAAGGGTTACAGAATAGGGTTGTCACCTTCACCTCTCAATTCACGTTCCAGTTTTTCAACGTCGTCCAGAGAAGTGTCTAAGTAGAAATTAAGATTAGGGATTACACGAACCTGCTTCGCCATTTTCTGACCGATGAAGTTTCTGTATTGTGCTTTATTTTCTTCAATTTCCTTCATCACGGCTTTGCGGTGCTCCTGCGGAAATATGCTTAAATAAATTTTGGCAATACCCAGATCCGCCGTTACTTTTACATCCGAAACCGTTACCAGAATGCTTTGTTTGCTTTCTGAAGCCTGTTTGCGGAAAAGTTCTGCGAAGTCTTCCTGTATAATCTGTGCTACTTTTCTTTGTCTGTTACTTTCCATAATTTCTGCAAATTTAGTACTTTTGTTTGAATTGATACTTTGAAATTTGTTCGCTGTATCAAATTTACGACTTAATTTATTTAAATATTTATGAAATTAGAACATATAGGCATTGCCGTAAAATCTTTAGGCGTTTCTGATGAACTTTTTGCTAAGCTCCTAGGAAAGGAATCTTACAAACAAGAATCTGTAGAAAGGGAAGGAGTAGTTACTTCTTTTTATGCTGTCGGAGGAAGCAAAATTGAACTTTTGGAGGCGAGTAAAGAGGATAGCCCGATCTCAAAGTTTATTGAAAAAAAAGGAGAAGGCATCCATCATCTGGCTTTTGGCGTGGAAAATATTCTGGAGGAAGTGCAAAGACTGAAAAAAGAAGGTTTTGAATTTATCTCGGAAGAGCCGAAAGAAGGTGCTGATAATAAATTAGTTGTCTTCCTTCATCCCAAATCTACGAACGGCGTACTGGTAGAACTTTGCCAAGAAAAGCAATAAAAAATTTTGTAGTGAAAGAAATTTTACTATTTTTGCAAACACAAAATTTAATCAAGTTTTGAGGTCCTATAGCTCAGTTGGTTAGAGCACCTGACTCATAATCAGGTGGTCCCTGGTTCGAGCCCAGGTGGGACCACTTTTTAAAAAGACATTTACATTATCGTAAGTGTCTTTTTTTTAGCTATTTAAGATACGTTTTTTCTGAACTTTTAATCCTGTTTATACATCATATATTAATTGCTCAATCAATAAAGACAATAGTATATATTTTATTCATTATAAAATATATACTATATTGCAATAATAATCATGATCCAAATCAACTTAATTAGTTACAATGAGTAAAAAACTATTTTCGGAAAGAGATATTTGTACAAAATTTATAACTCCGGCGTTAGAAAAAGCAGGCTGGGATAAAATGAAACAGTTTCGGGAAGAAGTTAACTTTACAGATGGTAGAATCATCGTTCGTGGCAAATTATCTACTCGTGGCAAAAAAAAGAGGGCAGATTATATTTTATATTACAAACCCAATATACCGATAGGGATTATTGAGGTAAAAGAAAATAATCATGAAGTTGGTGCAGGAATGCAACAGGGATTGGAATATTCGGACATCCTTCAATTACCATTTGTATTTTCAACCAATGGAGATCGTTTTTTATTCCATGATAAAACTAATTCTACGAACGTTGAAACCGAAATTGAATTAGATGATTTCCCTTCACCAGAACAATTATGGAGTAAATACTTGAAATTTAAAGGTCTTAATGAAGACGATTCAAAATCTATTGTTGAACAAGACTATTTTTTTGATGGTTCCGGCAGATCTCCGAGGTATTATCAACAGAATGCAGTAAATCTAACACTTGAAGCCATAGCTAAAGGTCAAAACAGAATATTGTTGGTGATGGCTACCGGAACCGGTAAAACTTACACTGCTTTTCAAATTGTTCATAGACTATGGAAATCAAGAACCAAAAAGAGAATTTTATTTCTTGCGGATAGAAACTCGCTAATTGATCAGACCAAAAGAGGGGATTTCAAACATTTTCGGGATAAAATGACCATTGTTCAAAAAAGGCAAGTGGACAAATCCTATGAAATATACTTAGCAATCTACCAAGGTCTAACCGGTAATGAGGATGAGAAGAACATTTTCAAACAGTTCAGTGAAGATTTTTTTGATTTAATTGTGATAGATGAGTGTCATAGAGGAAGTGCGAAGGAAGATTCAGCATGGCGAGAAGTTCTAAAGCACTTTAAATCTGCGACACAAATAGGTCTGACTGCAACTCCGAAAGAAACTGAAACTGTAAGTAATTCAGAATATTTTGGTGATCCAATCTACACTTACAGTTTGAAACAAGGGATTGAAGATGGGTTTCTAGCACCTTACCAAGTTGTTAGAGTGACCTTAGATGTAGATGTGGAAGGTTGGAGACCTGAAAAAGATAAAAGAGATAAAGATGGCAATCTTGTTGAAGATAGGATTTACAATAGAAAAGATTTTGACCGAAATTTAGTTATAGATAACAGAACTTGGGCAGTCGCAAAAAAAGTAACCGAGTTCCTTCAAAATACAAGCAGATTTAATAAAACAATTGTCTTTTGTAGAGATATAGATCATGCTGAGAGAATGAGGTCCGCAATTGCAAATCTAAACTCCGATCTTGTATTGCAAAATCATAAGTATGTTATGAGAATTACCGGAGACAATGATGAAGGAAAAAGAGAATTGGATAATTTCATTGATCCGGAACAGACTTATCCGGTAATCGCCACAACATCTGAATTAATGACTACAGGCGTAGATGCCCAAACTTGTAAACTGATCGCCTTAGATACCGAAATCGGATCAATGACGAAATTTAAACAAATTGTCGGGCGTGGAACCAGAGTGAATGAAGAATTTGGTAAGTTATATTTTACGATTATGGATTTTAGAAATGTGACAGATTTATTTGCTGATCCTAATTTTGATGGTGATCCGGTAAGAATAAAAATTATTGATGAAAATACTCCGGCAAACGATGATTTCGATAATGATATTCCGGACGAATTCCAAACTGACGAAAAAGGAAGTATTGATCAAGTAAATGACCCTAAACCAGAATATCCAGATCCATTTACAGAAAAGAAAACAAAACCGTCAAAAGTCTACGTAAATGGTGTAGATGTCACTGTACTAAATTCAAGAGAATTATATTTTGATAAAGAAGGTAAACCGATTACAGTGAGTTTAAAAGATTATACTAAAGATCTTCTGAGTGAAAAATATTCTTCATTAGATCAGTTCTTAAATCTTTGGAAGAATTCCGATAGAAAAGATGCGATTATTCAAGAATTGGCAGAACAAGGTGTCATGGTTGAAGAACTTTTGCAGGCAGTAAATAAAGAATGTGATCTTTTTGATATTATTTGTCACGTTGCATTTGATCAAAAACCATTAACTCGTAAGGAACGTGCAAATGAAGTAAAAAAAAGAAATTATTTTGCAAAGTATGGTGAACAGGCAAGAAATGTCCTAACTGCGTTGGTAGATAAGTATGCAGATGAAGGTGTAGAAACAATCGAATCAATGGAAGTATTGAAGCTAAACCCAATCTCTGAATTTGGCTCGCCAATGGAGATTGTAAAAACTTTTGGCGGGAGAGAAATGTATCTCAGTGCTATAAAGGAACTTGAAAATGAAATCTACTCAATAGCTTAAATTATGTTACTATAATCTTGGTGTAGATTTCTTAGGAACGTACTTTTGCAAATTAGAAAAATAATAAATGAGTATTACAGGCGTAATAGAAAGTATAAGAAAAATCATGTGGCAGGATTCCGGGCTAAACGGTGATGCACAACGTTTGGAACAATTGGGATGGATGCTGTTTTTCAAAGTTTTCTGTGATAAAGATCAGGAAATGGAAATGATGGATAAGAATTATGTATCTCCAATTCCTGAGAAATACCGATGGGAAAATTGGGCATCTGATGATGAAGGAATGACCGGTGATGAATTACTTTATTTTATAGACCGAGAACTTTTTCCTGCACTTAGAAACTTAGATTTAAGTACCGGAAATCAACGTGCCGTTATCGTTCACGAAGTATTTGACGGTAATAATAACTATATGAAAAGTGGAATCAATATTCGCAAAGTTTTAAATAAACTTAATGAAATTGATTTTAATAATACAAAAGATAAACATGCTTTTGGAGATGTTTATGAAGGTCTTTTAAAAGATTTACAGTCTGCCGGAAAATCCGGAGAGTTCTATACACCGAGAGCGATTACACAATTTATCACTCATATTCTTGATCCTAAATTAGGAGAAAAGGTTTTAGATCCGGCATGCGGAACGGGTGGATATTTAACTGCGGTTATCGAAAATATCTCCAAAAAAGTTTCTTCTTTAGATGATTTGAAATCTTTACAGGATAATATTATCGGGTGGGAATATAAACCATTACCGTATCTACTCGCAACCACCAATTTAATTTTACACGATGTAGAAATTCCTAATATTACCTACCGTGACTCTTTAGATAAACCTCTATCAGAATATCGTGAAAAGGATCGTGCGGATGTTATCGAAGCAAATCCTCCGTTTGGGGGAATTGTAGCTAATAATAATGAAAATAATTTCCCTCAAAACTATCGTACTAAAGAATCTGCAGATCTATTTCTTATTTTGATGATTCATTTATTAAAAGTAGGTGGACGTGCAGGAATTGTTTTACCGGACGGATCTTTAACAGGAGATGGTGTGAAACAAAGAGTGAGGGAAAAACTTTTAAAAGATTGTAGATTACACACTATTATTCGTTTACCAAATTCTGTTTTCCAACCTTACGCAACAGTTGCAACCAATCTGTTGTTTTTTGATAAAGTTCATCATAATAACGATACATCAAGTTTTGCGACAAAAGAAGTTTGGTACTATGAACACCGATTACCGGAAGGACAAAAGTCTTATAGCAAAACAAAACCCATTAAAGAATCTGAGTTTGATCCGATTAAAGAATGGTGGAATAACCGTAAAGAATCGGAGGTTTGCTGGAAGGTGTCAATTGATATCTTACAAGATCGTAATTATGATTTAGATATTAAAAATCCCCATAGAACTGAAACTGTACAAGAGTTTACTTCGTATGAATTAATAAAAATGTTTTCTGATTCATTAGACAGAACTAATAACTCTTTACAGAAAATAAGAAAAGCAATCGATTAAATGGACATTAAATATTTTCCAATAACCTTTATTACAGAAAAGTCAGATATTGAAAATCAGATATCTAATTCCGTTGTTTTCGCTGAATTGTTCAAAACTAATCAAACCACAAATTTAAAATATTATTTAGAGTCTACACAATATGGATACACTGCTTCGGCTTTGCCCGGTGGTACTCATAAATTAGTCAGAATTACCGATATAAAAGCTAATGGTGTTGACTGGGATAGCGTACCGTTTTGTAATTGTGAAAATGATAAAAAATTTCTCCTTAAAAAAAATGATATTTTAATCACTAGAACTGGAGGAACAGTTGGGAAAAGTTTTATTGTAAAAGATTGTCCAGAAAAATCAGTTTATGCGAGTTATTTGATAAGATTGAGATTGAACGAAAAAGCCAAAATTGATTTCATTAACATGTTTTTGAATTCATATTTGTTTTGGAACCAAATATTTGATTTAAAAAGTGGTGCTGCAATTCCAAACGTAAATGCAGAAAAATTAAAAGAGATAAAAATTCCTTTGTGTACCTTAGAGGAACAAGTTGAAATTCTTTCAAACAAATTGTTTTTTGAAAAAAAAAATCGGGTAAACATTTTATATAATCTTAGTTATCAAAATTCTATTGAATTAAATAACCAAAGTGAAATTATTAAAAATTTACGTCAAGCATTTCTCCGAGAAGCAATGCAAGGTAAATTGGTTAACAACGAAACTTCCGATGGAAAAACCGGCGTTGATCTTTTACTGGAGATTCAAACTGAAAAAGAGAAATTAATCAAAGAAAAAAAGATTAAAAAATCTAAACCTTTACCCCCAATTTCTGATGATGAAATTCCATTTGAAATTCCTGAAAATTGGACTTGGTGTAGATTAGGAGAACTAATTGATTTAGTTTCAGGTGCTAGTTTTAGTAGTAATTCTTTTGCTAAAAATGAAGGTGTTAAATGTATTAAAATTACTAATGCTGGTGTAAACGAATTTATTGAAACAGATGAATATTTACCTAAAGATTTTTTAGAAAAATACACAAGTAATGTGGTTTATCATAATGACTTAATTCTTGCGTTAACTCGTCCCTATATTTCAAAGGGATTAAAAATTAGCAAATGTCCACTTTCGTATGATCGTTCTCTTTTAAATCAAAGAGTTGCAGCACTGAGAGTTAATAATAGATTGAATAATGATTTTGTTTTCTTTGTAATGAAATCTGATTTTATTTTAAATATTTATAAAAGTAAATTTAAAGGAATTGGTCAGCAACCAAATTTAAAAAATGATGATGTGAATTTTCTAACTTTCCCTCTTCCACCATTAGATATTCAGAATAGAATTGTTTCAAAGTTAAATGAACTTATGAAACATTGTGATGATTTAGAAAGATCAGTAATAGAAAGTCAAAATTATAATGAACAACTTCTTCAACAAGTTTTAAGAGAGGCACTTGAAGGAAAGGATGAAGTAGAAAATGAAAATCTAAAATTAGTTGCAGAAGATTCTCCAATGTATTCTGTTTCGAAAGATATTCAGAAAAATTGTGATACCGGAGATATGGCAATTCTTGCAGGCTATATCATAAAAAAATTAAGTACTCAGAATTCAAAAGACTTTGGTCGTGTGAAATTACAGAAGATGCTTCATCTGGTAGAGTATCATTGTCAATTGTCTTCAGAATTAAAATATCAGAAGAATGTAGCCGGACCTCATGCTTGGGAATTGGAACATGTGATAGAACCAAAATTAAAGTCTCTAAGATTTTTCGAAATAAAGAAAGATAAGTTTGGTGCAACATCCAAAGTCACTTACACTCCTTTATCAGCATCAAACGAATTAACATCCTTATTTAATCGGGAGTTTAAAGATCAGGCTGAAAGTATAAACAATCTTTTAAATAAATTCCAAGATAAGACTTGGGAGTTCTGTGAGAGAATTTCCACCATGTATGCCGTATGGAATAATAGATTGATAAGAAAAGAACTTTTCACCGATGAAATTTTAAAACAGGATTTTCTTGCCTGGGATGATAAAAAGAAAAGATTTATTGATGTATTAGATCACACCCTTGAATGGATTAGAAAAGAGAAAATTGAACCGGTGGGATTTGGGGAATATATTGATAAGAAATAACTAATAAAAGTAAGCTATGGAAGATCTCATCAAGAATTTTGACGAAATGATTGACAAAAGTGGTAGTAAAAGTATAGTTTTTAAAACCCTTTTGAAAAAGTTTGGTTATGAAAAAAGGGTTGACGGTGCTATTAAAGTGTTGGAAAAGTTCTTTGAAGATAATGGTTATTATACTTCACCGAAACTCACGAAAGATTTAAAAGTGTCTTCAAACATTTTGATTACAAAGACACAAATTTTTTCTTCAACTGACGAATTTGATTCAGAAGCTGAACTGGAAGCGTATCTTATCAGAAATAAGATTCTGAAAAAAATAGGAGTTACAAGTACCAATAATCAAGAAATTTTAAGAGGTACAAAAGATAGAGTCGATTACATGGGTAAAGACAAAGAAGGTAATGATGTAATCGTGGAAATAAAAATAGGGGACGGTGGGAAATCTGCCATAGAACAGCTTTTTAGATACAAAGGGATTTTATTGGAAAAGAAGATCCTTAAGAATGCATCAAAAATCAAAATGTACCTAATTACCGGAAAAGAAAATCCTCGAATTAAATATACTTTTAAAGGGATGTTTCCTTCTCAAACAGATCATTTTAAATGGTTTGTATATGATTATGATAAATCTTTGGAAGAAGGGAAGCAATTAATATTAAAACAAATTTCCCTGAAAGATTAGCGGAGATTTGTCTATCTACTTATAAAAATTAAGAAAATGGATATTCATGCTAGAATTTTAATTGACTACTCTGGAAGTATGGGATATATGAAAGGTGTTCCTGAATATGAGAATAAAACATTACTTCCAGATGGTTCTCCAAGAATAGAATTGGTAAAAAAAATACTTGTTGAAGATATTCTCCCAGCTATTCAACATTTTAGTTTCATTAACATTATAAGATTCTCAAGTTCTACGTATAGATATAATGAATTCGTTTCACGATATCTATACTCGGGGTCATCCACTAATGAGGCAATTGAAAAAATTAAAGAGATTAAAGTTCCCCCAATTGGTGGAACGCCCATTTACACAGCATTTAAACGATTTTCTAATTTCTTACAAAACGGTGTTTTATCAAAGAAAATAATGTTTATCATTACTGATGGTGACAGTAACGACGTAAAAGATTTTGACGACAAAATTTTGGATTTCATGAAATCTTCAAATCTAGAATGTCCAATTTATATTATCGGAATAGACCAAGACGAAAGTGCCGAACTAAAAAGTAAAAATCTTTGTAATAAGAGTGGTGGCAAATATGTCAATTTGAGGGCAATCAATTATGATAAGAGGTATATTGAATCAATGCTATTTGAACTCAAATCTAATATTATAAGTTCGTCATTGAGCGTGATTTCAGAACCCAAAATTGAAAATGATACAGATTCGAGTAGCGAAGATCAAAATTCATTTCAAGAAAGAAATCCGGACATTTCTTTACCACCACCAGATGATTATATTAAAAAACTTGAAAAAACAATAGGGGATAATACTAATGCAATTTCTTTGATTGGAAAACAACTCGAATTGGTTGTTAACCAGATATCAAATTTAAAAAGAATTGACCAAAATGATGAAGTTGAGATTTTAGAAAATTACGAACTGAATCTAAAAATTGGTCGTCAATCAGAATCCTATGTAAATGATTATTTGAAGAAAATTTTAGACTTATAATACTTTAAGTGGAATAACGAAGTGACCGAAAGCTATCAGCCTTTTGACTTTGAAATTGGTACTGGTTCATCATTAAAATATTTAGAATGCAAGGGTTCGATCGGAAACGATAAAAGTTTTTATCTAAGTAAAACTGAATGGGACTTTTTTCTAGATCATAAAGAAAACTATGAATTGATTTTTGTTTCAGAAGTTTTCAAAGAAAATCAAATAATTAATGTTGGGAACTTATTTCAAGCAATCATTGATAAAAAAATAGTACCGTATTCGATTAAAAATAGAAAGATTAAATCTGACTTAGGCTATTTTCGAATTGTTTAGTTACCATGATACCATAATTAGAAAACAGTTATAAATTAAGTATTAGAAATCAATTGATTAACAGATCTATTTTTTATAATTTGGGAACTATTAATGATAATTAAGAATCAAGTGATACCATGAAACACAGTTTGAAAAAATTAAATTCATTTAATGATTTAAAAAAAATAAAAAATCAACTTAAACTAAATCCGTCTACAGGAAAGAGAAAAAGTTATTTCGCAAATAATTATTTTAAGAAAGTAAAGTTGGAAGATGTTGAATCTGAATTTAAGTCTTACTTTTTAGATGGTCACGTAATAAATATTTTACAAAAAGTTTCTCATCGAAAAATAAGAAATTTAGTAAATGAATTCAAAAATATAAGAAATGAAGAAACTTCAAGAACTCTACAATTAAGATTTATTCTCCATTCCATTTGTAATAAATTAAGATTAAAATTTGGTGTAAAAATGTTGTCCTTTATTCATGATCTTCCAATTGTAATAAGACCAAATGAAAATTTCGAAATACACAATAATTTACAAGATGTTAATTTATCTGAAGATTATGATATTGAAAGTTATTCTATTGAAAATGAGTATAGGAAAATTTTTATCGGATTTGAAAGACTTGAATATAATGACCAACCATATATGATAGTCTGCGATAGAAATGGATACTTGCAGGCAAGAATAAATGAGTTAGGATTTCTTGAAGAGGATTTTATTAACAGATTAAAGTTCAATTTATTTGACATGATAAAGGATGGTGAATTTTCATATGTAGGTGCTATACTAAACTGCTATTGTTCTATTTGTAACAGAGAATTAACTGTTCCGGAATCAATATATTATGGAATTGGTCCTGTATGTCGTGGAGATTATTATTTTCGGCAAACTAAAAAAATGATTAACTCTTATAACTCCAAATTCATCTGATAGTTAGACATTAAAAATATTTATCAGTTATCTCATATTATCCTTACATCCAAAAGTAAGGATTTTTTGTTTCAGGATTTACTCTTGTGATGAGAAAAACAGTCATGTTTTTTAACCTAAATTATCATTCCCCAATCAAAAACCACTCAAAACCCTCCCGAAATCCTTCGGCTGTTGTTCGGTCATCCTTCGGAAAAAATCCCATTTTTCCGAAGCCGATCCGAAGAAGACCCGAACATGATCCGAAGAAATGGGTTTTCAAACCGGTCAAAACCGGTCAAAAGCAGTCAAAACCGGTCATCTTTTTCACAGGTGCCTGAAATTGGAAAATTCTGTAATACCTTCGTTCTGTTAACCAATAAAAATGCACAAAATGGCACGAATAACAAAAGGAATCCTTGGAGGATTTTCAGGAAAAGTGGGAACGATTGTAGGCGCAAACTGGCGCGGACAGGACATTATCAGAAGTATTCCCAAACCAAGCTCGAAACAGCCCACCGATAAACAGCTTCTTCAGCAGACCAAATTCAGCATGGTGATCAGCTTTCTGCAGCCGCTTAAAAACATCCAGACGAAATATTTCGGATCGGGGAGCGGCTCAAAATCAAGGGTGAACATGGCGGTTTCCTACACGATCAGTGAAGCATTACAGATGAATGGCGATGTTCCCGAACTGGTATACAATAAGGTGCTGATCACGAAAGGCGATTTGGCAGGTTTCCAGAACATTACTGCTGCTCCGCAAACCGGAAATACCATTGCGCTGAGCTGGGAGGACAATTCCGCACAGGGAAACGCAGATACCGCCGACAAAGCCAATGCGGTGTGTTATTGTGAAGAGCTGGGAACGTTTGAAATTTTCGAATCCGTTGCCGAAAGAGGAACACTGACTGCTGATGTCACAATGCCTGCTTCCTACGCGGGAAAGGAAATTCAGGTCTGGGTGTTTTTCAGGAATGTGAAAGAAACCCTTGCGTGTAACAGCGCGTATCTCGGGGCGTATACCTTAATTTAATTTTGAATCTCCATCCGAAAGGGTGGGGATTTTTTTCAGAATCTCCAAAATCCACTTTACCAGATTATTTTCTATCTGGTATAAATTAGGAAAAAAAATTTATAAATCCCTGATATTGCCTTGATTTTTTCTCCATTTTGTAATTGTATTTCGGCTGATTTTAAAGTGTTTAGCCAGCTCAGAGTTATTAAGATTATTTACCGTCTGATATTCCAGAATTTCTAAAATAGCTGATTTGTCGTAAGACCGATGTCTCTGATTGAATATATTGGTCTGCTTATCAGATTTTCCGAATATTTTTTGGTTGAGGTCTATAACATCCAGCATGGAAAGTTCTTTCTTGTTTAAAACAGAGAGGCATTGTTCTTTCTTTTCCGGAAACTTCATATCAAGAATATCCTGATAAATTTTTTTATAGTTTATTTGTGCTGCGTTTTTCATCATTTATACTCTTTAGAGGTCATTTTTTGTATTTACTGATCCATTTATGTAATGTTGTTTTGGGAATTCCATACTCAGCCATAATCTGATCTTTGGTTTTATATCCGGTTTCCAGTATTTCCAAAATAAAATCAATGATTTCCTTTGTATAGATATTCTTTCTGAACTGTGGGAGTATATTTTTATCTTTATACTCAGGATCTCTGGCAGTAGGTGGAGAATACAAAATAAGATGTTGTGAGTACAGTCTGAAAAAATCATACTTCAGTAATTTACTCCATTTTAATAGCGTTTTTGAATCAAGGCTTTCAGAGTTGTACATTTCATAAATCTCAGTTTCCGTAGTATTGAAAAAGAGGCAGATTCTGGAGATTGTTATATTATAATCAAGTACCCTTTGTCTGATTAAGTACCCTAAATTTATATGTTTAAAATTATGCTTCAAAAAAATAGATTATTATAGATTGTACTTTAATGAGGTGATGTGTAATTTTTTAATCAACATTATCAACTATAGTGAATTGATAATGTTGATCCAGGAGAGATAGTCAAAAATTGAGTTAAATATTTGGTTTTTAATATAGTTTAAACTTGTGATGGACATTTTATCGTAACAGTATTCCTTGATAACTCACAGTTTTATAATTTTATTCTAAGCTCTCCTGTAGCAGTTTTATACATGTCTCCACTTGATAAAGATGTGGCTGCGGCATCATTAGCAAAAGTGGGTAATCCCGTAAAATTAATGTTTGTGGCTTTTATTTTTCCTAAAACTTGTAATTTTTCTTGGGGATTTGAACTGGGGTTACCGCCTATTACTATATTTCCATTAGGAAATATGGCAAATTGAGGAGAGGTGCCTTTTTTTATCATGAAGCCTCCTAAATATGTACCTCCTACGGTATCTGAAGTGACACCGGAAATTAAGGAATATGTATTTCCAAAGCCTTCTTTTATATCAATTTGTGCATCAGCTCCATTAGGATTAATGGTAATAAGCGAGTTATTACCTCCAGTCTGTTCATAAAAAAGAGCTTTACCATATACTTGTAGTTTTTCTGTGGGAACAGGAAGAGGTGTTCCTCTTTTTCCTATGGCAATATTTCCGTTAGTGCCATAAATCCAGTTTCCTATATTGAGTTGATTAGAGGCGGTTCCGTCTGCTACCCCTGCATCAATACCAATTACAATGTTATTGCTTCCTGTTGATATGGTATTAATATCGAATGAAGAGCCGGCTACATTTGTTCCTACTACACCAGCATTATACCCAATTGCAATATTATTTTGTCCTGAAGTTGTAAAACCTAAAGCACTATATCCCATAGCTGTATTTTTTGAATTTTTAGCGTCTTTTAATGCGCTGAAACCTATGGCTGTATTATAGTTAGCAGAATTTGAACTAAGTAATGCTCCATTTCCTATTGCAACGTTATCAATACCACTTGTGTTACTTCTTAAAGAAGCTTGCCCTACTGCTACATTATCTGTTCCTATAGTATTCTCTTTCATTGCATCTGTTCCGACAGCAGTATTACCGAGTCCTGTTGTATTTTTTGTAAGAGCTAAGTTTCCTAAAGCTGTATTAGAATATCCTGTAGTATTAGAAGATAGCGCTTTATAGCCAAAAGCAGAATTATAGCCATTTCCTACGTTAGGTAGAGTGCTATAACCAAATGCTGTACTTCCTGAGTCAGGAGTTTCAAATTGTGGTTCAACTGTATTTATTAAACCAGACTGTACATTATTTCTTTTGAAAACTAAATCTACATTGTCTGTTGTTCCTATAAAATTTGTTCCAGCTACGGTGCTTGCATTTCCATTTGTTGACCAGTAATTAGAGGCAGGGGTTTGCCAAGTAGCAATTCCATTAGCGTCTGAAGTTAAAACTTTACCTGTTGCTTGGCTGCCGTCTACTATTTTTATTTTTCCATTTATTTCTAGTTTTTCTGTTGGGGTATCAAATCCTACTCCCATATTTCCATTTTTCAAAATGGTAAGAGCATTACTGTTAGAAGTGCCATCTGGGCCATTTCCTAAAGAAAAGAGTCTGTCTGTAGGATTCCAAACTGTTTCTCCATTTGTCCCTACAATATAATCTGTATTGTTATAACCTATGGCAACTTCTCCTAGACTTTTTGCTCTTACTGATTCCCCTACCGCAAAAGACGATAGTCCAAATGCCTCTCCCCCTATTGCTGCCAAAGAACGTTCTCCGTGAGCATTAGATGCTTGCCCTAATGCTACAGAATTTTTTCCGTCTGCATAAGCGGCAAATCCAAGAGCTGTAGAATTGTCTCCAGTAGCATTAGAATTATACCCAAAAACACTAGTATTGGGAGCATTAGCAAAAGTGACAGAACCTACTGCTATAGAATTATCATGGAAAGCTCTTGCAAGATACCCTATTGCCATTGAGTTTTTTCCCGATGCAATTGCATCTGCTCCTACTGCAAAAGAAAGTTCACCGCTAGCGCCCGTAGTAGGGTAGAAGCTAGATGTTCCATGCGATAAATCAACTGCATTTACGCCTGTACCGGAATATTTAGCAGGGTCTTTTCCGAGGATTCTCCACCCAGTTTTTCCATTTTCTGTAACTTTTTCTAGTTGGCTTTCTACGGTAAATGTTTTCCATTTAGTGCCATCAAAATAATAATATCCGACTTTTGTTACTTCAATAGTTTGCCCGGCAGGAGAAGAGTCTGCTGTGGTTGCATAAATGATAGCTCCTGTTTGATCTGCTGTGTACGTTTTTAGTTTTAGTTCATCTCCAGTTAATCTGGGTGCGATAATACCATCTAAATGGGTGATGTCTGCAGGTTTACCTGTTACATCTAAAGTGGCTTTAGGATTAGGTGTATTAATTCCTACATTTCCTTCTTGTCCTTTAATTGCCAGCCCCCCTAAACAGGCTAAAAATAGAATTGTTTTTTTCATTTTTTTTAATTTTTAATCGCATTGTATTATAGAAAGAGTTCACTTGAAGAAAATTTATTCTAAGAGAATACTCCGAGGCTCTGCCTCGGGGATTATTTATTTATTATAACGTGAACTCGGAGACATTTTTTATCAAAAACTATTTGTAATATCAATAGAGGCGGGCTTTAGCCCGTCTTTTCAATAGAAAATCTTTGAAGGCTT
>NZ_QEHP01000098.1:52772-109647 GCF_003094695.1 Chryseobacterium sp. HMWF035
ATACTTGTATACTTCCGTATTTTACTGCATGTTAAAGTTGTGCGTTTTTAATGAATGTTTTGTTTTTATTTTTATTTTTTTTAAAAAAATATATAATAAATGTTTTATGGCTATTATTTTGATAATAAAGTTTGCGTTTTAATAATTTAATTAGTTAAGTAAAGCAAGCTCCTTAGACTTGCTTTACTACTAAAAAAGAGATATATAATTTACTTTGTGTTTTCTAAAATTTTTATTCTTGCTTCCAATGCTTCCAATAGTGTTTTTTGTTCCTGTATAGCTTGTGTTAGCATAGGTATTACTTCTATATAATTGACTGATTTATATCCTGTAGCATCTGTGGTAACCAAATCAGGGAATATTTTTTCTACTTCTTGAGCAATAAATCCGTATTGTAGCTTATCATCTCCTCCTTTTTGTCTGCCTAAATCATTCCAGTAATAAGATACAGGTCTTAGTTTAAGTAAATCATTAGTGTTTTCTATTTCTGTGATTTGTTGTTTTAACCTTTTGTCAGAATTAGTGACCATATTAAAGGCTTTAATGTTCCCTGCTACATCTAGTTTTTCAGTTGGGTCAGGAACGCCAATACCTACGTTTCCTAAGGGTCTGTATTTTCCATCAGCTATGTAAATTCCATCAGCATTGCCTCCCGTAAATAGCCTGATCCCAGAGGTTGATTTTGTGGGTAATTCAAACATATCGAAAATTCCATCCTGTCCAGGTGCGCCGCTTGAACCATTTTTAAGTAATAATTGCCCCCCTTCATGAGAGTCTAAGGGTCTTATAGTGATCTGAGTAGAAGCAACAGCCTCACCATTAATATCAAGTTTGGCAGTAGGAGAAATAGTACCTATTCCTATATTATCATTGGCTAAAATTGTAAGTGGATTTGATGATGTGGTACTCATGTGATTTAAAATTTGGAAGGTGTCAGGACCATCATTTCCAACTCTTATTGAGTAATCACTACCACTATGTCCAAGCCCATCTGCAAGATAAATTTCTGAACGATTGGTTCCATTGGCAAGTATTAAACTGGAGCCATCCGGATTGGTAGATTTTATACTTCCGTTTATATCAAGTTTAGCAGTAGGATTTGCAGTGCCAATACCTACATTCCCCATGATATAAGCATTTTCGTTATTGTTTGTAGCTGCGGTAGTGGTTCCTTCTTTGTACCACGGTTCAACAGCTTTCGCACCTTCTGTAATGCTGTTTGCTGGTATTGATTTTACAATTCCTGTTGCATCAGAAACGAGGATGTTATCAGTTCCCAGAGTTCCGCTATTGATGGTTCTTATCTTTGTTTCCCCGTCTACATCAAGCTTAGTAGTTGGGGTTACCGTGCCAATACCTACATTCCCCATGATATAAGCATTTTCGTTATTGTTTGTAGCTGCGGTTGTGGTTCCTTCTTTGTACCACGGTTCAACAGCTTTCGCACCTTCTGTAATGCTGTTTGCTGGTATTGATTTTACAATTCCTGTTGCATCAGAAACGAGGATGTTATCAGTTCCCAGAGTTCCGCTATTGATGGTTCTTATTTTTGTTTCCCCTGCTATATCAAGCTTAGTAGTTGGGTTTGGGTTACCAATACCTACGTTACCAAGTGATTGATATTTTCCATCGGCAATATAGATGCCTTCGCCACTGGATCCAATAAATAATCTAGCACCCGAAGTGTTGCTATTAGAAAGCATATCTAAAAAACCATCTTTCCCAGAGGGAGCATTAGAACTGGCAACAAGTTTTACTTGTCCACCTTCAGAATCCGTAGCTGGTTTTACTATAATTTCTTCTACGGCAGATACTTTACCATTTACGTCAAGTTTAGTGGTAGGAGAAATAGTACCTATTCCGACATTATCATTTGCTAAAATAGTAAGTGGATTTGATGATGTAGTGCTCGTGTGATTTAGGATTTGGAATGTGTCTTCAGATGCATTAGTACCTACTCTTAAAGAATAATCATTGCCAGAATGTCCCAAGCCATCTGCAAAATAAATTTCTGAGCGATTAGCTCCATTAGCAACTATTACCTTAGAGCCATCTGGATTTGTAGATTTTATATTTCCGTTTATGTCAAGTTTAGCAGTAGGATTTGCAGTGCCAATACCTACATTCCCCATGATATAGGCATTGTCGTTGTTATTTGTAGCTGCGGTAGTGGTTCCTTCTTTGTACCACGGTTCAACAGCTTTCGCACCTTCTGTAATGCTGTTTGCTGGTATTGATTTTACAATTCCTGTTGCATCAGAAACGAGGATGTTATCAGTTCCCAAAGTTCCGCTATTGATGGTTCTTATTTTTGTTTCCCCTGCTATATCAAGCTTAGTAGTTGGGGTTACCGTGCCAATACCAATATTATTGTTGGGTAGTATGGTGAAAGGAGCACCTCCTGTTATAATGTTTAAAATTTGGAATGTGTCTTCAGATGTAGTAGTACCCGCTCTTAGAGAATAATCATTCCCGGAATGTCCCAAGCCATCTGCAAAGTAAATTTCTGAACGATTAGCTCCATTGGCAAGTATTAAACTGGATCCATCCGGATTTGTAGATTTTATAATTCCTTTCACTTCTAGGTTAGCGGTAGGATTTGCAGTACCAATACCTACATTCCCCATGATATAGGCGTTTTCATTGTTATCTGTAGCAGCGGTGGTAGTTCCTTCTTTGTACCAGGGTTGGGTAGTTGGTGTTACAGTAGAGTTCATGGCAACCCATTTTGTTCCGTCAAAATAAAAGTAACCGGATTTTGTTACATTAATAGTCTGTCCTGAGGGCGAAGTATCCGCTGCTGTGGCATAGATTAATGCTCCAGTTTGATCTATACCATAACTTTTTGCACGCAGCTCATTTCCTGTTAATCTAGGTGCTATAATGCCATCTAAATGTGAAACACTTGTGGGTTTACCTGTTACATCTAAAGTTGCTTTAGGGTTACTTGTATTAATTCCTATGTTTCCTTCTTGCCCCCTTATGAGCAACCCCCCCCCACAGAATACTAAAAATAATACTGCTTTGTTCATGTGCAATTGTTTTTGTAATTGATTTTCAGTTACAAAAGTAAATACAGATGTAAGAGTTGAAAACTAAATGGATGTCATAATTATTAATTATTATAGATTTTTTTTGCTATATATGATTGATATTCAGTATTTAATGTTTTTTTTAAGAAAATTAAATAAAGTATTTGGAATGATATGAAAAATTATTTTATATATACTTATTTCTACTCAGAAGGTATAGTTCATATCATACTTCGTTCAAATACTTTTTTTCCGTATCAGTCGAGAACTTTTTAATGAGAAGGTATCATTAAGAATAGTATGGTTGGAGAAAAAAATTAAAAAGTAATTTCTTATACCCAGAATAAGAAACTTTCTCAACTTAAGGAGGGTAGCTGGAAAATACAATTTTACAGGGAAATTATTGAGAATTTAGGGTAGTAATATTAATTTTCTCTGTTGCTTGATTGTCTCGGCACATTTGTATATAGACGGAGGGAGACATCCCGGTTATCTTTTTAAATGTTGATGCAAATATACTATGAGAAGAAAATCCACATAAGTCTGCTAAATAACTTATTTTGTATTGAGAAAATTTAGGATTATTGTATATTTCTTTTGTAATGTAATTTATTCTTAATTCATTAATATATGAATTGAAGTTTTTCTTTTTATGCTTATTTATAACATCAGAGAGATAGACTGTATTTGTTTTAAATTTTGTAGCCAAATTAGGGAGTGAAATATCTTTATTCAGATACATTTTTTTCTCTTCAAAGTTATCTAAACGACTAATGATTTCCCGCTCTCTGCTCTCTGTTAAAGAGATTTTGCTTTCTATTGGAATAGGTTTATTATTACGAATTTTCTCAGTAAACTCTTCATATAATCTTTTTTGTTCTGTTATCTTTTTCTTATATAATTTGTAGAGAAATGTGAGTAAAATAAAAAAAGCTAAAATAGTGATAGCATATATTAGCCTTGTTTTAAATAAATAATCTTTTTCATCTTGCAGCTCTTCACTTGCTATTTTTGATATAATGTTGGCCGTTTTCTTCTCATTCGCAGATTTTAAAGAATTAATGCTATCTAATTTATTCATATATAAAATCTCCTTGTCTTTGTTATGTAATTTCTTGTAAGAGTGTGCAAGAATATCATAAAAAGCGGCACGGGATTCTGACGGAATATTATCCGAATTAATTATTTTAGACAATGTATCAATAGCTAATTGAGGTTGATTATTTGCTAAATATATTATTGATACATCACGATAGATATTTATTCTAGCTATAGGGTTTGGATCTTTTTTTTCTAATATAGAAGCTTCATCTATATATTTTTTAGCTTGTTTATATTGCTCTTTATCGGTATAAATATTTGCTAAGAGAGTTAAAATAAAAGCTTTGAAATGGTCACTGTACTTTTTTTCCTTAATATTTTTGCTTTTTTCTAAGTAGAAAAGACTTTTTTTAAACATTTCAATACTTTTATCATATTGATTTGCATATATATTGAGATTTGCGATGTCAAAATACATCATCGCAAGAGTATAGAAGCTATTATCAGAAGGAGGGGCTTTTTCAAAAATCTCAAAACATTGTTTGTTCATTTTTTCGCTTAAATCAAATAAACCTAAAATTTTATATAAATCACTAAGATTAATCCTTGCAAAAATTCTATTAAATGAATCTGAATTTTTGTCTATATAAGGAATAGATGATTTATTGTGTGCTAAAGCTTTTTCATAATTACCTATTAAAAGGTATGCAGATGATAAGTTAAGTAATGAAATACCTTTAATACTATCATTATTTGTATTTTTAACTAAGTTTTCTCCTATTGTAATAGACTCTTTAGGGGATGTTGTTAATTTTTTTTTTTGTTTTTCTAATAAATAGACTTCTGTTGTTGTATATGTTTTTTGACCTAATATAAAAGGGGATAAAAAAAGTAAATAGATAATAATATATTTATTCATAGTCTCTTTGATTAGGAAACAAATTTATCTTTTTTTTATTAAATTGTTATATTATTCTTGGTTTTGATTTATTTTCAAATCTTTGCCTGTCACCACGAACAAATATTGATATAAAAAACCTCTTTGAAGTAAAAAGCCTTTATCGGACAATTTAGTGTAAGTTGCTAATCATCAGAGAGGCTGTCCGTCTCCATATATTAAACAAATAAATATAAGTTTTTTGAAAATAAGGTGGTTATAATAGGTGTAGTAATATAAGAGATTTTCTATGAAATTCGATTCATAAATGTTTGTAAAACGAATTTAATAGTTGTAGATTGATATTGATTGATTTGCCGTGTGTTAACTTACTTAAAAGTAGTCTTTAAAGATTGCAATCCCTTGCAAAATTTTCTTTTCCTCTCAATTTATCGGAAGGACGGGCGTTTTTATCATCAGGTGGCTTCGGCTCCGCTCAGCCACCTTTTGTATTTTGATTTTTTTTAGTACTAAAAGTTAAGAATATTTTGAAAAGGAGAATAAACAGATGGCTGAATATAAAACTAAGCGGCTGAGCATATAACCAGATGACTGAACGTAAAACTAAGGTGATAGAGCATATAAACAGGTGGCTGAATGTAAAACGAAGGTGGCTGAGCGGAGCCGAAGCCACTTTTTGAAATCCTGTTGAATAAATATTCACCCCAAAAATATCCCTCTTCACAACATTTTTCTTTTTGCAATTACAAAAACAATAATTTTGCAGAATAAGTATGAGCAAAAGAAAAGTATTTATTTTTATAGGGGTACTGATTTTTCTGTTACAGCCCGTTGTATTTCCTGCGTTTCCAATGGAGAGCTCAGAGCCGCATTATTTTAAGGAATTATCAGAAAATATATTGGGCAATTTGCTTATCCTCATCTTTTTTTACATCAATTATACTTACCTTATCCCGCGACTTTTATTTCAGAAGAAGTATCTGCAATACGGATTTTCCGTTTTTGGCGGACTGTTGGTTGTTCTGCTTCTGCCCTGGATGCTTTTCGGCTCCAATCTTCCTCCGGATTTTCCGGAGCTGCCCATCCATCCGAGATCCCATGATCAGACAATTTTTCATAAAATCCAGATGTTTTTTTCAGATGTGGATCATTTGGTATTCCTGTTTGGAGGAACCGTGTTTTTTTCCACATTCTGGTTCGAGAGAATGCAGAATCAAAAAATAAAAAACGAAAAATTACAGGCAGAACTTTCGCATCTCAAGTTACAGATTCATCCCCATTTTTTGTTTAATACGCTCAACAGTATCTATGCTTCCGCCATAAAAAAAGATGATAAAACGGCAGATACGGTCTTGATTTTTTCAGATTTTATGCGGTATTTATTACAGGATTCCTATCAAAATGAAGTGTTGCTGGAAAAGGAAATCCAATACATCAGCAATTATATCGAACTACAGAAATCAAGATTAAGAAATTCCGTTATAATCGAATTTGAAAAAGAAGGGGATTTTTATAATAAAAAAATTGCCCCCCTCATCTTGTTCACTTTTGTGGAAAATGCCTTCAAATATGGCGTAAATCCGGATGAAAATTCTGAAATAAAAATTGGAATCTCTATAAAGGAAAATGAATTGAATTTTACGGTTTTCAACAGAATCGTAACCACTAAAAATATAGAATCGAGTAATATCGGAATTAAGAATACAAAAGAAAGACTGATGCTTTATTATCCTCAGAAACACACGCTGGAAATAAAAGAAGATCCAAAAGCATTTGTTGTAAACCTAAAAATTAATTTGATATGATTACAGCAATTGCACTGGACGATGAATTGCCATCTTTAGAAATTATAGAAGCATTTTGTGCGAATATTGAGACTGTTGATTTAAAAAAGACCTTCCTTAAAACCAGCGAAGCAAGATATTTTCTGGAAAACAACCCTGTCGATTTACTTTTTCTGGACATTAATATGCCCGCAACTTCAGGAATCGATTTTTACAAAACACTTCCTCAGGAAACCTTGGTGATCTTCACAACAGCTTATAAAGAATATGCCGTAGAAAGCTATGAAATCGGCGCCTTCGATTATCTGCTGAAACCGTTTAGCTTTCAGCGTTTTAAAATGGCAATTGACAGAGCGACGGAGCAAAAAAGATTACTTTCCGCTCACGATGAAGGTTTTATCTATTTTCGGGTAGATTACGGATTGGTAAAAGTTGTTTTCAGTGAGATTCTGTATATTGAAGGACAGGATAATTATGTGAAATTTTACTTTGAAAACCAAAAATCACTTTTGGTAAGAATAACCATAAAAGAACTGCTGGAAAAACTTCCTGAGAACAGTTTTTGCAGAATCCACCGTTCCAGTATTGTTTCTTTATCGAAAATTACTTCCTTCAGAAACAAAACAGTCTATATAAAAGATATTGCGCTTCCCGTAGGCAATACCTATGAAGAAGATTTTCTTAAAAAGCTGTAATTCAAAGCATACATATTCACCACAACTATTTTACCATTGACCACACTTTCCTGAAACCCATCGGATTATTGATTTTTTTTGTAATGAATTTTAAAATAACATATTATGAAAAAGATCCTTTCGATGGTAAGTATTCTGGGTATTGCACTGGGTACGGTTATCGTTTCGTGTTCAGGTGACAGCGATTCTGCAGATTCTGGTAATTCTACAAGCACTACAGGAGGAGGCGCATCCGATAATGCAGTGGGGACAACCGGAGCAGCATCCGTAGCCGCTACAGATGTTACGGCTTGTGGTTCCGTAACAGGCGTTTCCAAAATCGTCTGCCTTACCGAACAGTTAAAAGCTACGCTTACTTCCTCACAGCTTGCCGCCCTTCAGCTGGATTATACGTATGCCAACATCAAAACCTGGTCTAATCTTCCTGCGGCGATGTCTGCAAGAAAAGGAATTCCTTTGGGAAATCTTAATGCAACACAGGTAGGTATCGCCAAAGCCATCATTAAAGAAATGAGCGGAACCGCTGCTAATGAAGGCTATGATGAAATTCAGCAATTGCTGTATGCCGATAACTATCTCAATGCCAATGGCGGCGGAAGCACCTATGGCTCAGGGAACTTCTATCTGGCTTTCTTCGGAACTCCTTCTGCAACAGGTAAATTCGAAATTATGTTTACAGGGCATCATAAAACCATTGCCAATACCTATAACAATGGTGCTTTGGTGGCTGCAACCCCTTTATTTACCGCTACAGAGCCGTTGTCTTTTGCGGTTAACTCTACAACGTATGCCCCGATGGATCAGGAGAAAAATGCTATTGTTGCTTTACTTGGCGGACTTTCTTCCACTCAGCTTGCCACTGCAAAAGCCAGTACAACGTTTACGGATCTCGTTTGCGGACCTAATGCCAACTGGAGTTTCCCGACTGCTTTTTCAGGGCTGCAGTGTTCTGCTTTGGATGCGACTCAAAAAGCACTGGTACTGAATGTGATTAAAACGTATGTAAACGATGTTTCCGATACTAATGCAGCTTCTATTCTGGCAACCTACACTTCAGAATTAGACAATACCTACATTTATTACAGCGGAAATACTTCGATGACGGTAAAAAATGATTACTTCAGAATTGCAGGTCCAAAAGTGTGGATCGAATTTTCCGTACAGGGCGGGATTGTTCTCAGCGGAGTGCATTATCACTCCATCTGGAGAGACCGAGTGAACGATTATGCAACGACTAATTCATAAAAAGATTCTTACTCAAACCTTACAGGTTTTTACAGCCTGTAAGGTTTAGAATTTCTCAAAAAAGCATCCTTAAAAATGAAATTTCTTTTATTGCTTCTTTTTCCGGTTTTTATATTTTCTCAGAATATTGTGAGAGGTATTGTTTCTGATGAAAACGGTCATCCGGTAGAAAATGTTTTGGTAAAAAATATTTCTAAATCTCTGTATCATACGCATACCGATATTTCAGGGAATTTTTCGTTGGAAAATGTAAATCTGCAGGATAGTCTGGAATTTGTTCATCAGGATTTTGAGACCCAAAAGATCGTTCTGAAAAATCTGGAAAACCTGAATATTATTTTAGAAAAGAAATCATTTCAGATTAAAGAAATCACCATTACGAAAAATTTAAAAAATTTAAATACCATTTCGAAAATCGATTTGCAGGTACAGCCTGTTGCTTCATCTCAGGATCTGCTGAGAAAAGTTCCGGGGCTGTTTATCGGGCAGCATGCAGGAGGAGGAAAGGCAGAGCAGATTTTTCTGCGCGGTTTTGATGCCGATCACGGAACCGATGTTGCCATTTCTGTAGACGGGATGCCTGTAAATATGGTGTCTCACGCTCACGGACAGGGATATGCCGATCTGCATTTCGTGATTCCGGAAACGGTAGAAAGCATCGATTTTGATAAAGGATCTTATTTTGTGGATAAAGGCGATTTTGCCACTGCCGGATTTGTAGCTTTTAAAACCAGAGATTTCGTCGACAAAAGCAGTTTAGGATTGGAAATCGGACAATTTAATACCTTCAGAACCAACGGGATTTTTAATCTACTCAACAAAAACAACCAGTCAGCCTATTTTGCAGGTGAGTTTTTAATGACGGATAATTATTTTGATGCCCCTCAAAACTTCAACCGCATCAACCTTTTTGGAAAATATACCTCAAGACTGAGCGATAAAGACAGGCTGTCTGTTTCTGTTTCGCACTTTAACAGCAAATGGGATGCAAGCGGACAGATACCGGAAAGAGCTGTAAACAGCGGACTCATTTCGCATTTTGGAGCAATTGACAATACGGAAGGAGGCACAACAAGCCGAAGCAATTTCAATCTTCAGTACGAAAGAAAATTGAATGACGATTCTTTTATCAGAAATCAGGTGTATTTCACCAAATATGATTTTGAATTGTACTCCAATTTTACCTTTTTCCTGAATGACCCCATTAACGGAGATCAGATCAAGCAGAAAGACAACAGAACGATTGTAGGATTTCAATCGGAATACAACGGGAAAATAAATGACAATATCAGTTTTAAAACAGGAGGCGGTTTACGAAATGATAATAATAAGGATATAGAACTTTCTCATACCAAGAACAGACAAACCGTTTTGCAATACCTCAGTCTGGGAGATATTAATCAGACTAATCTATTCGGGTACGGCAGTTGGGATTTCTCTTTCGGAAAGTGGCTGATTAATGCAGGATTGAGGGTAGATTATTTCAAATTTAATGTTGTGGATCAATTGGTAGAAAAATATCAGAATCAGTCTGAAGCAAAAGCTGTTCTTAGTCCGAAACTTAATTTTTTATACTTTTTTAATACAGGTTTTAATGCTTTTCTGAAGTTAGGGAAAGGCTTTCACAGCAATGATGCAAGAGTGGTAATTGCCGAAAAAGGGAAGAATATTCTGCCGGCTTCTTATAATGCCGATTTGGGATTTTCGTGGAAACCTCTTCCCAACGTATTAATAAACGCTTCATTGTGGTATCTGTTTCTCGAACAGGAATTTGTTTATGTAGGCGATGAAGCGGTGGTGGAACCCTCAGGAAAAACAGCAAGAAAAGGTGTTGATGTCGGACTGCGTTATCAGCTAAACAACTGGCTTTTCTGGAATACCGATTTTACCTACACCCACGCAAGAGCCATAGAAGAAGCTAAAGGCAGCGATTACATTCCGCTTGCTCCCAAAACTACTTTTGTCACTGGATTGTCTGTGAAAAACCTTAAGAATTTTTCGGCAGGCATCAATGCAAGATATTTAGGCGACCGACCTGCCAATGAGGATAATTCTTTAATAGCGAAAGGATATTTTATCACCGATTTTTCTGTGAACTATCAGTTCAGGAAAGTTTCTGTGGGAATTAATATCGATAACATTTTTAACACCAAATGGAAAGAAACCCAGTTCCTCACCGAAAGCCGTCTTCAAAACGAAACCGAAAGCGTGGAAGAGATACATTACACGGCAGGAACGCCATTTAATGCACGATTGATTTTAAAATACAATTTTTAAAAACAAACTTTTTTAAGCTTATTAGCATAGAAGTCTTTGCGTTTTCCAACAAGAATATTTTTATTTAAAAAAAGTTTAAACAAACTCAACCTATAATTTAAACACTTATACAATGAAAACACTATTCAGCATCACCGTAGCCACTTCTGTTGCGGCACTTTCATTTTTCAGCCTTTTTAAAAAAGATACGGAAACCCCAAAAGCAGCGTTTATGACGAATATTGCCAAGAAAAATAAAGCTGCGAAAACAGTGGTTACCACACAACAGATTATTGATTTGGCAAATGCCTTCAAAGCCACCCTTTCCAGTTCACAGATTTCAACGCTGGAGCTGGCTTATACGTATGCCAACGCAAAAACATGGTCGAATCTTCCTGCTGCCATGTCCCCAAGAATCGGGCTGAAAATGGGAACTCTTACAACAGCTCAGTTAACTGCTGCCAGAAATCTCATTCAGGCTTTATCCGGAACGGGAAACGAAGGCTATAACGAGATTTACGGACTTTGGATGGCAGACAATTATCTTTCAAACAACGGAGGCGGAACCACTTATGGAGAAGGTAATTTTTATATTGGATTTTTCGGAACTCCATCTTTATCAGGAACTTTTGAAATCCAGATGACAGGACATCACAGAACGGTTTCCAACACGTATATCAATGGGATTCTTGTGGGGGCAACTCCTTCTTTTGTCGCGGCAGAACCTTTTGCCTCTTTTACCTATAATTCGGCAACCTACCAACCAATGATTGAAGAAAAAACGGCTCTTGTGAATATGTTGTCCGGATTATCTTCCGCACAGCTTACTACGGCACAGCTTTCCACAACGTATACCGATTTAGTCTGCGGTCCCGGAAAAGACTGGCTGTTCCCGACCACCAAATCCGGACTGAAAGTAAGCAATTTAATAACAGCTCAGAAACAGCTCGTTTACAATGCAATTGCAACCTACGTAAATGATGTGGACGATACGAATGCTGCAACCATTATGGCAAAATACAATAATGAACTGGATAATACATACATTGCATGGTCTACCGATGCCACACTGACCAACCAGAACGGTTATGTAAGAATAGACGGTCCATCAGTCTGGATAGAATATTCTGTACAGAACGGAATCATCCTCACTCCGAAACATCCTCACAGCATTTGGAGAGATCATACAACAGATTATGGAGGAACGGGCAGTACATTATCCACCAATGAAATGGCTGCTTCGGTATCTAAACCTGTAGTTTACCCTAATCCGGTGAAAGATTTTGCAACCTTTAACTTTACAGCTTCTGAAAAAGGAAATACAAAAATCAATATCTATGACCAAAGCGCAAGATTAGTGAAGAGCATAGAAAAGAGCAATCTGCCGAAAGGACAAAATTCTGTCTCTGCCGACTTAAGCAGTCTTGAAAAAGGAGTTTATACCTTCAATATACAACACAATGGTACAAAAACAAGCGGACAAAAACTCATCAAAAAATAAAGGGTTGAAGAAACTGTTTCTGTTCTTTGTCTTTTTTTCAGTCTTTGCATCGGCGCATCCGCTGCCGGATACGAAGGTCATGTTTCATATGTATCCGGGCAGTGCGACGATTGATATTACTGCGCCGCTTCGGGATTTTGAAATCGTTTTTAACAGTAAAATAACACCGGATCAGAAAAAAAAGATTCAGGAGTATTTTAAAGATCATATCAAAATTTCCTCTGAAAACAGATTCTGGAATATAGAACTTGTTGATTATAAGATCTCCAGAACGCAGGATTCTGTGGTCGGGCTGTATGATAAAATAGATTTCAGGATTACGGCAAAACCACAAAAAAAAGAAGATACCCGTAATTTCACCCTTCATTACGATGCCTTTGTACACCAGATCTATAATCACAAATCGATTATAGGATTGGCTTCCGACTGGGAAAAAGGAGTACAGAATTCTAATCAGATTCTGGGGGTTGCAGCGCGGGATCTGGACGGAAATATTCAGCCTCTGAATATATCATTAGAGGAAGGAAGTTTTTTTACAGGGTTCAAAAGTATGGTTGAAATGGGTTTCAAGCATATTTTAGAAGGGAAAGACCATATTTTGTTTTTAATTTCCCTGCTTCTGGTTGCCCCGTTTTTTGTAGAAGACAGAAAATGGAAACTTCTGCACAATAAAAAATCTGCGGTAAAAAGAGTAGTAAAGATCGTAACCGCTTTTACCGTAGGACATTCGCTGATGCTTATTTTGGGAGCTATACAATTAATAAACATCAACCCGAATAATATAGAGATCGGGATTGCGATTACCATTTTACTGTCCGGAATCAACATCTCCAAACCCATCTTTTTCGGGAAAGAAGTTCTTATTGCCCTGCTTTTCGGATTTGTGCACGGACTTGCTTTTGCCAATACCATTACGTTCTTTAATCTGGATATCAGTCAGTTTATATGGAGTGTTTTAGGCTTCAATATAGGAATAGAACTGGTGCAGATCCTGATTGTAATGATAAGTTTTCCCATTATTCTCTATGTTTCCAACAGGTTTAAAAATATCGATTTTTACAGGTCTGCCGTTTCAGTTTTTGTGATTGTAATGGCCTGTTACTGGCTGTATGAAAGAGTAGAAAGTTTCCTGCAATAACAAGGAGATGAGGAGTTTGTTTTAAAAATTCTGAAAACTTACCCATTCCATGATCTGGAAAATGAAAGAGGTTTAAGTGTTTGATTTTTCCTGTTGTTTCATCTAATTGCTAACAGCAAATCTTGCGATGGCTGTAAAATTCTTCACAGAAGCCCAGACAGTTTTGAGTCTTGGATTGGCTATAATTGATTTTTTTTTATTCTGATTTTCAGAAGGGTATCGTTGCATACTATTTGCATTGAGCCAATAAACTCTTTAAAATTCCAAAAAATGAAACAAAATCTTTTTTTTGGAATTTTTTTTCAAAGAAAAAAATGTAAGTTTTTGAAAATCAATACATTTTAAAATAAGCATATTTGTTGAATACGGTCTACTACCTAAAATAGCAGCAAGTATGAAAAATCTATTCTTTTTATTTATTCTTTTTTTAGGGGTAAATAATCTCTATGCAACAGGAGAGCCCTCAACTTATTTTCAAATTTATGTTCCACCGAATAACGATGCCGTACAAAGAAACGTCTGTTTAGTGGTAACGGCTATCTACGATGATACGGAATTTAATATCATTGATGACGGCGCGGACGGAGATACGGATGATTCTAAAACCGGAGTGTTAAAAGCAGGGCAGAGCTACGTCCTGTATATTAAAGACAACGGGATTAATGATGATGCCCGTTATGCTTCCGGTGGTGTTTTAAAATGGGACGGAGACTATTTTATTGTAAAATCCAATAAACTGGTGTATGCCTCCCAAAGTACAAACAGCGACTGGCAGCACGACTGGGTTCCGAGTGTGGATAAAAGCTCTATCGGACAGAAATTTATTGTGTATGCTCCCATGATTACCTCTTCAAACAGAGACATCAATGTATTTGCTTATCAGAATAATACCGTAATAGACTTTTACAAAATTTCTACTCAGGCAAAAACAAATACAGGTTTTACAGATGTTGATGCTGAAAATCCCGTTAAAGTTTTTTCCAAAACACTGAACGTGGGGCAGGATTTAATTTACAGCTTTCCGGAAGGAAGGGATGCGATGATTTCGGGAGAAACCTATATGTTGGTTGCCAATAAGCCTGTAACGATGCAGTACGGAGCCTTATTCGGAAATGAGCGGGACGGAGGAGGATATGTGCCTACCTCCAATGGAAGCTCTTCCGGAGAACTGATGTATTTCGCCGTTCCTTATCAGTCGGGTGGTGAACAGGAAATAAGAATTGTGAGCTGGGACAATGCCAATACGGTGAAACTGGATCGTTTTGTAAACGGAAACTGGGTACCTGTACAAACCTTTTCTCTCAATCGGTTAGCCGCGGGAGATTGGGTGGGAAAAACCAATGGAAACGTTTCTTATCCTACCGTCTTCAGAGTTACCTGCACCGCAGGAAAAAAAGTCTCTGTTTTTGAAGGGAATTGGTTTGAAACCGGTTCTCCGGGAACCTCCGATATGGCAACAATGGTTTCTTCCGAAAGCGGAACAACGGCAGGAAAAAAGTTCCTCACCTATATTGCTCCTCCGGGAAATGAAACCAATGTAACCAACCCCTTAACAGGATCAAAGTATAACGGTTCCTTTTCTCACCTGTATTTATTTTCAAAAACAGGAGCTACCGTTACCGTAAAAGATGCTTTAACCAATGGGACAAAATTTAATAAAACATTTACCATTACTCCCGAGAAATACGCAGACTGCTCCATAAGTCTAAATGAATGGAAAGCATTTTACAACGGAACAGGAACAGCCTCCGGATCTGAAAGACCTTATCTGATCGTGGAAAGCAATAATGATATTGCGGTGATGAACAGTAATTTTAATGATAACTGGATGTGTTATACCGGAAGTTCTTTAGGACATTCTTTCACCCAGACAAGCAACGTAAGCGACGATGCGCTCATCCCGACCGAACAGGCAACTGTAGTTTCTCAGGTTAAAACGGGTGGAGAAGTAACAAATCCTTCGGTAGAAGTTATTGTACAGGAAGGACTTAAAGTGGTAGAATCGAAAATCATTAATCCCAATCAATCCCAAACACAGGGTGTTGTTACAGAACTTAATGACAAAACAAAAGTAGAATATAATAACTTACCGACATTACAGCCGAACTCTACGTATCAGATTGAAACCAAAGTGGTAGCAACCGTAGGTGCCAATAACGGAGAACTGGTAGGAACCACGCTTAATTCCACCGTTGAAACCGTGATAACAGGAAAAGTGAACGGAGAAACACAACAGTCAACCATTGCGAATTCGGTATCTGTGCAGACCACCAATACTTCAAAGCTGATATTTTCACGTCTTGAAAACCCTTTGTTTGATTCATTTACCTCCAACTCATGGACCATCAGTTGGGTAGATATCAACAATGATGGATATGATGATATATACATTACAGATATGGGACTTACTGCTCCTAACCGAATCTTTATGAATAATACAGCCGGAGGCTTTACAGCAGGGCAGGTTTTACCTGAAGACGGGGTTTCTATGAGCAGTACATGGGCAGATGTGGATAATGACGGAGATGAAGATTTATTGGTTCTTAACAATACCAGAAATCCCAACCGTTTCTACAGAAATGACAACGGTACATTGGTCGCAGACAATACCAAATCTTTTACTCAGGATGTTTCCTATTATCATGGCGGTGCCTTTGCAGATTATGATAATGATAACAAAGCAGATGTATTTATGTGTAATTATTTCCCTACAAAATACAATGAGCTGCACAGAAATACAAATAACGGAAGCTTTGTAAAAGAAGTTACAGATGCCATTCCACTGGAAGCCAATTCTTCTCTTGGACCAACATGGGCAGATTATGATCAGGACGGACTGATGGATTTATTTGTCCCTAATGGAAGCGGAAATAAGAACTCTTTATTCCATAACGACGGAAACGGAACCTTTTCCAAGAAAAATAACATCATTAATCAGGAAGGCGGAAAATCTGTAGGAAGCTGTTGGGGAGATATAGATAATGATGGAGATTTAGATTTATTCGTAACCAACTCCAACACAACAACCAATTTCCTGTATAAAAATTTAGGAAACGGAAATTTCCAGAAAATAACCAATTCTATTGTTAATCAGGGAGGAAGTTCTCACGGATGCAGCTTTGCAGATATTGATAATGACGGAGATTTAGACTTGTTTGTAACCAATGACAGAATCAGAAAATTCCTTTATTTTAACGACGGAAACGGAAATTTTACCGAAAACAGAGACGAAGCAATTACCTATAATTTCGGACTTTCTTTCGGACATGCATGGAGCGATTACGATCATGACGGCGATCTGGATCTTGCCGTGGCAACCCATTCCAATCAGAAAAACCACATTTTCATCAATAACGGGAATACCAATAAATGGCTGGAAATTAATCTGAAAGCCACAGAAAGCAATGGTTCTGCCATCGGTACAAAAATATTTGTAGAAACAGGCAGCAGAACGCAGATGAGAGAAGTAAACAGCCAGAGTGGTTTTGGAGGACAAAGCAGCTATACACAGCATTTTGGATTAGGAAATGCAGCAACCATCAATACCATCACCGTTAAATGGGCAAGTGGAATCATTCAGAAACTGACGAATATTTCTGCTAATCAAATACTCGAAATCGTAGAGCCCCAACAGACAAAAGTTTCCGGAATCGTTTATTTTGACACCAATAACGACGGGGTGAAACAGGATAGCGAACCTACCGTTTCAAGAGCGGCTATTAAAGTGGTGCCTACCAATGCCAAAGTATATTCCAGTGATGCCGGTACATTCAGCTTTTATACCACTCAGAATGATGTTGAGCTGAGAATTTTAGAAGAGAACGGATTAAGTGCAGGTTCCAAAGTATTCGATCTGACCAATTATCAGCCTTCCCAAAAAATATTTATCGCTGCAACGTCAACCTGTAACGATACAGATTTGAAAATAAATATGGGAGGAACGGCTATCCGAAAAGGATATACCAATAACCAGTTTAAAATTGTAATAAGCAATCAGTCCCGTAATATATCCAATTCAAGCATTTTAAAATTTACAGTACCTTCCTCTGTAAATATTATCAGTCCGTCCTTACCGATTGCGCAGCAGGAAAGCTTTGTTGAAAATTCAAAAAATTATACAAGATATTCCTGGAGCATGGGATCTTTAAATCCTTTTAACAATAAAGTCATCAGTTTTATGACCGGTACAGATGCATCCGTTTTAGTGGGTGATGAATTAGATTTTAAAGGAGAAATTGTAAACTCATCGGCAGACTGCAATATCGATGATAACCTGCTGATGCAAAAATACCCTATTTATGGAGCGATAGATCCTAATGATATTCTGGTTTCTCCGAAAGGCTATGGAACAGAAGGATATATATTACCCGATCAGTTGCTTACCTATACCATCAGATTTGAAAACGTAGGAAATTTTGCTACTCAGAATGTATCCATTATAGATAACATTCCGCAGGAATTGGACATTAATACCTTTAAAATGGTGTCGGCAAGTCATGATAACGTATCTGCGGAAATTATAGATAACAAGATCACATTTAAGCTGGAAAATGTATTTTTACCGCCTACTTCCGTAGATTCAGACCGATCTCAGGGGTATGTTACCTTCTCCATTCTTCCTAAAAAAGGATTAAAAGAGGATACAAAAATTAAAAACAGTGCATTCATTGCATTTGATGACGAAAACCTTCTGAAAACCAATACGGTAACCAATACCATTCAGTCTAAAGCACAGGAACAGGAAATGACAGTCGTACATCTGTATCCAAATCCTGTAAACGATGTTGCATTTATAAGACTGGAACACAGAAAAGGTTCAGAATACACAAGAAAAAAAATAATAAAAGCTGAGGTTATTGATGTGAACGGAGTTCTTATTTTAGAAAAGAATTTCAGTGCCTCAGAAGAAGTGAGAATAGATCTGCCTTTACAGATTAAAGGATATTATCTGCTGAAAGTTACAGATTCAGATAATAAAGCGTATACCAAAAAAATGATCGTTAAATTTAGAGAATAATCTTTCAGTTTTTAGGCTCATCCTATTGAGTCAGCATAGAAAAAGCAAAATTTAAATATTTGATTTCAGTCAGACCATTCGAAATTTTCGGATGGTTTTTTTGTCTTAAAATAAAGATACATTTATAAATAATTTTCACCGAAATCATCATTTCAATTTCAATAATTCTCTGAAGATTTTAACTCTGAAAATATAATTTTCTTACAGACATTTTGACGGTATATTATTCTTAAATTCTCAAAAGGGTGAAATTTTAAAGCTGATTTTTCATTTCAATATTTTTATTTAAATGTTAAAAAATGTCGCATTAGGAGATGTAAAATGTTAAATAATTCATAATTCATTTGCTCAGAAATACCCTGAATGTTCTGCCTGAAAATGATTTTAGGTATTAGGCTTTATTGTTTAAATTATTGATATTCAGTTATTTAATTGTGTATATCAAATGTATATACATATTATTTATGAACTGATTGTTAACATTTTTAAATTAGGCAGAGACGATTCATCATTAGATGCTGCGTCAGTTTATCATAAACCTGAATAGAAATTATATACCATAATGAAAAGAATATTATTTTTTTTAGTCTGTATCGGCGCTCATCTTTCCCATGCCCAATCCCAGAAAGTTGAGGTGGCAAATAACACGGACGGACAAAAATTAGAAGTGAACGGAAAACCTTTCATTGTAAACGGGATGAACTGGGATTACTATCCTGTCGGAACCAATTATAATTATTCCCTTTGGAAACAGTCTGATGATTTCATCAAAAAAGCTTTGGACGATGAAATGGGACTTCTGAAAAATATGGGCGTAAATACCGTTAGAATCTACACAGGAATTCCGGCAAAGTGGATTACTTACATCTACGAAAATTATGGAATTTACACCATGCTCAACCATTCTTTCGGAAGATACGGTCTTACCGTAAATGGCTCATGGGTCGTAAACACAGATTACGCAAACCCTGCAACCAGAGAACTTTTACTGAAAGAAGCAAGAGAACTGGCAGAACAGTATAAAAACACACCGGGACTTTTGCTGTACCTTTTAGGAAATGAAAACAATTATGGCTTATTCTGGGAAGGCGCAGAAACGGAAGATATTCCTATGAAGGACAGAAAATCTACCCAAAAAGCAATCCCGATGTATCAGCTCTTCAATCAGGCAGCTTTAGAAATAAAATCTTTAGATCAGAACCATCCGGTTGCTTTATGTAACGGAGACACCCTGTTTTTAGACATTATTGCCCAGGAATGTAAAGATGTAGATATTTTTGGAACCAATGTATACCGTGGCGTTTCTTTTGGCGATCTCTTCCTGAAAGTAAAAACAGAATACGGAAAACCGGTTCTCTTCACCGAATTTGGAGCAGACTCCTTTAACGAACTTTCTCAAAAAGAAGATCAGGATGCACAGTCTTATTATCTGCTCGGAAACTGGCAGGAAATCTATGAAAATGCAGCCGGCTTGGGAAAAGCGGGAAATGCACTGGGAGGATTCACATTCCAGTTTAGCGACGGTTGGTGGAAATACAAACAGACCGAAGATCTGGAGGTACACAATACCAATGCATCGTGGAGCAACGGAGGGTACATCAGAGATTTCCGGAAAGGCGAAAATAACATGAACGAAGAATGGTTCGGAATCTGCGCCAAAGGAAAAACAGATGCTACAGGACACTATCAGTTATATCCGAGAAGCGCATATTACACCCTGAAGCAGGTTCATCAGTACAATCCTTACGAGAGCACTCAGATGAAATCTTCCGGCGTGGTTAAAAACTATTTTAATGACATCAATATTACCGATGCAAATCTGAGAGCAAGAGGCGATAAAGCCGCTCTGAAAGGAGAAAGCAGTGATATGATCAGAATCAGCAATCTGAGAGCAGATTTTTCAACCTTCAACACCGGAGGAAGTCTTATCACCACACCAAAAGAAAAAACAGATGCCTATACATCCTATCCGAACAGACAGGGGTTTGATCATATGCAATCCTATTACGTGGGAATAGAAGGAAATCCCACTGCCAATATGAGAGCCAATGTTAACTTTAATATTCTGGGAAATGTGGCAGAAAATCCTATCGACCAGATATTTTACGAAAACAGAGGAAGAGCAATTCAGGTAATGAATGCAGACGGAACCACAACCACAATGAGAGATCTCAACAGAATTCAGGTCTACAACGCAAGTTATACATGGAATCAGAAATACTTTGATCTTCACGGGTTTTACAGAACAGGGCATTACCATTGGGGATACGAAGGCGATCTTTTCGGACTCTATCCTGAAGCCAATTACGGTCCTAATATGGACATCTACAACGGAGAAGCCCCTTTCGGTTTTGAATTCACAGGAAAAAAAGAAATCAATGGGCTGAAAGTCGCTTTCGGACCGGAACTTTGGTGGGGAGCCAACCCTGCATTGTTGGTAAAATACTCAAGAAAAGCAGGGAAATTCGATCTTACAGGAATCTATCATGAAGATCTGGACCAGAGAGGAGATACACAAAGTTCATTTGCCATTCCGCAGCCTAAAACCAGAAGAGTAACATTAGCAGTTCAGAGAAAATTCGGAAACTTCGGAATTGATCTGGGAGGAATCTGGGGCGGACAGCCGCTTAACGGAAGAACATTCCAGTTATACAGAGACGGAAACATTTATCAGGATCAGATCAGCGGCAAAGACAATTGGGGTGGAAAAGCCAAATTTACCTACGCAGGCGGAAAATTCAACTGGTACGCTCAGGGAGCCATGATGGGTCTGGTTGCTAATGGAGGAGCAGATTACACACAGACCTTTACCGGATGGAGATTAAAAGACAGCGGAAGCGGAAACCAGTATAACGTCCTTTCAGGATTTACCTACAACATCGGGAATTTCCAGATTGCGCCTAATTTCCTTTGGCAAAAGCCGATCGAAGGACCGGTTCCAATGGACGCACCTGCACCGGGAAGACCAAGAAATATACTGCAGGATCCTTTTGTGGTAAGAGCAAACCGCGAGCAGACCGCAGGAGAAATCCTTTTCACGTATGATCCTACTCCGGCTACATGGATGTACGCGTGGGACAGCGATAAAACAGAAGATGCACCATTTGCATTCAGTACAGGATTTGTATACAGGCATTTGCCGACAACACAGGATGCTGCAATAGGAATTTTACCGGACGGAAGAACCACTTTCGCATTTCCGGGAGCTGCACCGGCAGCCAATCTTTGGGAAGCCAATGCAAGAATTGTTTCTAAAGTAAGCTCCGATTTCGGAGTGATAGCCAATATTTATGGCGGAACGGCACAGGCAAATGGAAGCGATACCAGAAAAATCGAAAGATTCGGATTAGAGCTGAGAACCATTTACAAAAAATTAAAATTTGTTACCGCATTCAAACTGAACGATTGGGGACCTTACGATTACCACAGAGATTATAACCTTACTTTCCCGATGCAGCTCATGGGAGATCTCTCCCTTGAAATAGGAAAACCCGAATGG
The DNA here is from genome assembly GCF_003094695.1 of Chryseobacterium sp. HMWF035. Taxonomy (NCBI): domain Bacteria; kingdom Pseudomonadati; phylum Bacteroidota; class Flavobacteriia; order Flavobacteriales; family Weeksellaceae; genus Chryseobacterium; species Chryseobacterium sp. HMWF035. Next base: position 74,879 of record NZ_QEHP01000098.1, read on the forward strand.
TGGATCCTTCCGGGAACAAGAATCGGAGTTCGCGGTACCTACAGAACTTTAGATCAGTATTCTCCGAGATATGCACCTACTTATACCATAAACGGTGCCGGAAACTGGGTTCCTGATCCTACCGCAATCGGATTCCCGAACGGAAACGAATGGGAAATAAGAACGTATATTCAAATCAATATCGGTAAATAACTTGTACAAAAATGAAAAATATATTCAGACATACATTCACCAAAGTATTATTAAGTGCTTCACTTTTAATGGCTTTTGGCTGTCAGAGAGACATCAGCGAGCTTGAAACGGCAGAATATCCTAAAAATCCGGAAGTTTTTATGGATGCCTTCAGTTCAGGGTTAAATTATTCCGCCTTCGGAGGATCCGATGTAAAAGCATTTGATGTAGACACACAGGTAAAATATTCAGGAACCACTTCCATGAAATTTGCCGTTCCGGATTACGGAAGTCCCGAAGGAGCTTACGCAGGAGGATCTTTTTACACCTCTGTAGGAAGAGATCTTTCAGATTACAATGCATTAACATTCTGGATCAAAGCGACTCAGGCAGCGAATATAGATATCATCGGTTTTGGAAACGATCTTGGTGAAAACAAATATCAGGTTTCCCTTTCTGCGCTTCCGGTAAATACCAACTGGAAAAAAGTAATCATCCCGATTCCTGATCCTTCAAAATTAAAAATGGAAAAAGGAATGTTTTTCTATTCCGAAGGTCCCGAAAACAACAAAGGATATACCTTTTGGGTAGATGAGGTGAAATTTGAAAAACTCGGAACCATTTCCTATCAGTCCGCATCTATCCTGAACGGAAGCAACAAAACAATTACCTCTTTTGTAGGCGTTAATAATAAAATAGACGGACTTACTGCTTCTTACAGTATGCCCAACGGAGCAACACAGGCAGTGAACCTTACTCCGTATTATTTCAACTTTAAAACTTCCAATGCAGCGGTAGCTTCGGTAGACCAGCTTGGAAATGTAAGTACAGTAGGATCCGGTTCTTCTGTTATTACCGCAACTTTAGGAAGCAATACGGCAACAGGAAGCCTTACCATTAATTCTTCAGGAAATTTTGTTCATGCACCTGTACCGACACAGACAGCAAATAATGTCATCTCTATTTTCAGCGATAAATACACCAATGTTCCGGTGGATTATTACAACGGATACTGGGCTCCTTATCAAACGACACAATCAGCAGATTTTACGGTAAATAATGACCATGTGCTTAACTATACCAACTTTAATTTTGTGGGAATCCAGATGACTTCACCTACTGTAAATGCATCATCCATGTCACATTTACGCATGGATATGTACTTACCGAATGCTGTAGCTGCAGGATCATCTTTTACCATAAAAGTAGCAGACTTCGGAGCAGATGGAGTATATGGAGGAACTGATGATAAAACAGGGCAGTACACCGTAAATACCGCTTCATTACAAAGTCAGAGCTGGATCAGTCTGAATATTCCCATTACAGCAATTACAGGGTTAACAACGAAAGCGCATATCGGTCAGATAATTTTTGAAGGAGCCAATATTTCTAATTTTTATGCAGATAATATTTACTTCTACAACGACGGAAGCATAATTCCTGCAACGCCTACTGCGGCTGCACCTGTACCAACTCATGCTGCGGCAAGCGTTCTTTCGGTTTTCAGTGATGCTTATACAAACGTTGCGGGTACAGATTTTAATCCGAACTGGGGACAGTCTACACAGGTTTCCCAAACTCCGATAGCAGGAAACAATACCCTGAAATATGCAGGACTAAACTATCAGGGAACTCAGTTTGCAAGTCCGCTTAACGCTTCATCCTACGGATTCATTCATATAGATTATTATACCGCTAATTCTACAAATTTAAAATTCTATTTAATCAGTCCCGGTCCTGTAGAAACGCCGTATACTTTATCTGTACCTTCGGGAATAGGGATCAATACCAATGGCTGGAAAAGTGTAGACATTCCGCTGTCTTCCTTCTCACCGGTTGTACTCAGCAACATCATTCAATTCAAAGTAGACGGAAACGGAGATATTTTCTTTGATAATATTTATTTCCATAACTAAAATTTTAAAAGAACAATTATGAAATATTTACCTAAAAATAAAATTTTAAAACTTCTGGCTGTTCCTGCATTTTTGTTTTCGATGAGTTCATGCGATCAGGAATCGGTACAAACGCTTCCCGACAGAAACTTTGAGATGGTCTGGAGTGACGAATTCAACGGTACCGCAGGAAGCCTTCCGGATAATAAAAAATGGACATTCGATTTAGGAACCGGAGATAACGGATGGGGAAATCAGGAATTGCAGTCGTATACCAATTCTACCAATAATGTTTCTTTAGACGGAAATGGAAATTTAGTAATCACCGCAAGAAAAAACGGAAACGCTTTCACTTCGGCAAGAGTAAAAACACAGGGACTTTTTTCTCATGCTTACGGAAAAATAGAAGCAAGAATCAAAACACCTTATGGTCCCGGAATCTGGCCTGCTTTCTGGATGTTGGGCGATAATATAAATACCGTTTCATGGCCTCAGTGTGGCGAAATAGACATTATGGAACTGAAAGGACATATCCCGAATGTCGTATACGGAACCCTTCACGGTCCCGGATATTCAGGAGGAAATGCAAAAACAAAAGCCTATGGATTACAAAATGCCAGATTCGATCAGGACTTCCATGTCTTTGGAGTAGAATGGCAGGAAAACCAGATAGACTTTTTTGTAGACGGATACCTTTATCATCGCGTAAAATCTTCGGATGTTTCAGGAGAGTGGGTGTATAATCATCCTTTTTTCCTGATTCTTAACGTGGCAGTCGGAGGAAACTTTGTAGGATTTCCAACGGACGGAACCTCTTTCCCTCAAAGTATGTACATCGATTATGTAAGAGTTTACAAAGCAAAATAAAATTTTAAACCTTTCAAACCTTACAGGCTTTCAAAACCTGTAAGGTTTCCCGAAAACAAGACTCTCAAAACATTTCAACGAAGGAAATTTTTCCTTCGGAAGGGCTTTACAAACCAATTTTAAAAAATAATTCATCAAAATTACATTAATGCAATCCACGATTTCCCATATCGAATCCTCTTTAGAAACTGTAAAAATCAACCACGAAGTTTTTTTTAAAATCTCCGATGCAGAATCGTTGCGTCCGTTTTTTATGACCATCGTCAGCGACTCCAATCATTGGATGTTCGTGTCCAGCAATGGCGGACTTTCCGCAGGTAGAAAAAATTCTGAATTTGCCCTTTTTCCGTATTACACCGATGATAAAATCACCGAATCGGCAGAAATTACCGGAAGCAAAACGATGGTTCAGGTTCGTAAAAACGGAGAAATAATCATTTGGGAATCTTTTTCCGTTCGCAATGAAGCGCAATTTCGCACCACGAGAAATGTCTATAAAAACGAATTCGGGAACAAGATTATTTTTGAAGAAATCAACCACGATTTGGCACTCGCTTTTTCCTACGAATGGAACAATAGTAGCGAATTTGGGTTCATCAAAAAATCAACCATCAAAAATTTAGCTTCCGAAAATCAAAACGTTACTGTTTTAGACGGATTGCAAAACATTTTACCCTACGGAATCGGAAGCGATTTGCAAAACCGTGTCAGCAATTTGGGTGATGCCTACAAACGCACCGAACTCGACGCAACATCCGGACTCGGAATTTTCGCATTAAGTGCTATTATCGTGGATAAAGCAGAACCAAGTGAAGCCTTGAAAGCAAACACCGTTTTCTCCATCGGAACAGAAAATCCAACGTATTTGCTGTCTTCACTTCAGTTGAGAAATTTCAGAAAAGGTGAAAAAATAACACAGGAAAATGACATTAAAGGCGAAAAAGGAGCCTATTTTATTCAGCAGGAATTAGAATTAAACACAAATGATGAGAAAGAATGGTGGTTTATCGCCAATGTTAATCAGTCTCAATCCAATGTAATCGGTTGGATAGAACGCATTAAAAACGAAAAAAATCTTGCCGAAAACATCCAAAAAGATATTGATTTAGGCACTAAAAATCTCAAAAAACTAGTCGCTTCTGCCGATGGATTGCAGTTTACGAACGACGATCTGCGAGACAGCCGTCATTTTTCCAACACGTTGTTCAACATAATGCGTGGCGGAATTTTTGATGACAATTACACCATCGAAAAGTGGGATTTTTCCAAATATTTAGAAAAAGCGAATCAAAAAATATTCAATCATTCAAAAGAAATTTTAAATAATCTTCCAGAAAAATTTAGTCTTTTTGAATTAAATGAATCGTTAAAAAATACAGAAGATGCCAATTTAATAAGATTGGCTAAAGAATATTTACCGCTCAAATTTTCCCGTCGTCACGGAGATCCTTCTCGTCCGTGGAACAAATTTTCCATCAACACCAGAAGTGAAATCGATGGTTCTAAAATCCTCGATTACGAAGGAAACTGGAGAGACATTTTCCAAAATTGGGAAGCTTTGGCGCATTCCTATCCGTATTTTATCGAGGGAATGATTTTCAAATTCCTGAATGCCACAACTTTTGACGGGTACAATCCGTATCGGGTAACCAAAGACGGTTTCGATTGGGAAACCATTGAAGCCGACGATCCTTGGAGCTATATTGGTTATTGGGGCGATCATCAGATTATTTATCTGTTGAAGTTTTTAGAATTTGCCGAAAATTATTTCCCAAATTCTTTAGAAACACTTTTAGACAAAGAATATTTCGTGTATGCAAATGTTCCGTACAAAATAAAATCCTACACCGAAATCCTGAAAAATCCGAAAGATACCATTGATTTTGATTTCGATTTGGATTCAACAATTCACGAAAGAAGAAAAGAAATCGGCGCAGACGGTGCTTTGCTCTGTGACGAAAACGGAGGCGTTTTAAAGGTGAATTTCACCGAAAAAATATTGGCAACCGTTCTCGCTAAATTATCCAATTTCATTTTAGAAGGCGGCATCTGGATGAACACGCAGCGTCCGGAATGGAACGATGCCAACAACGCTTTGGTTGGAAACGGTGTTTCGATGGTCACGCTGTATTATCTGCGAAGAATGATGGAATTTTTCCAGGCTGTTTTTGAAAATTCGGCTTTGGAAAACGTACAAATTTCCAGCGAACTGGTCGATTTTTACAAAAAAATACGAGAAGGTTTTCAGGAAAATCTTCATTTGTTGGAAGGAAATATCAGCAACGAAGACCGCAAAAAAATCCTCGATGTATTCGGAGAAGCCGCTTCGGAATACCGAAATCACGTGTATCAGAAAGGGTTTTGGGGTAAAAAACGAACCGTTTCTTTGGAAGGTTTACAACGATTTACCAACCTTTCGTTGCAGTTTTTGGAACATTCCATCAAAGCCAACGAAAGAAAAGACGGTTTGTATCACGCCTATAATTTGATGACTTCTAACGAAAAATCGGTGGCGGTTTCGTATCTCAGCGAAATGCTGGAAGGACAGGTTGCCGTGTTGAGTTCCCAATTTCTGACTTCCGAAGAAGCCTTAAAAGTTTTGGACGCATTGAAAAATTCGGCTTTGTTCCGCCCAGATCAATACAGCTATTTGTTGTATCCTAACAAGCAATTGAAAGGCTTTTTAGAAAGAAACAGCATTCCGGAAAATTTGGTTCAGCAATCAGTATTGCTTCAAAAATTGGTTTCCGAAAAAAACACGCAGATCATCGAAAAAGATGTGCTAGGAAATTATCATTTTAATGGAAATTTCAAAAATGCAGGCGATTTAGAATCAGCTTTAGATGATTTAAAGGTTGAAAATCAGGAAAAAGCCTTGATTTTTGGAATTTTTGAAGAAGTTTTTAACCATAAAGAATTTACCGGAAGAAGCGGAACGTTCTACGGTTACGAAGGTTTAGGCTCAATTTATTGGCATATGGTTTCCAAATTATTGTTAGCCGTAATGGAAGTTTGCCAAAAAGCCATCAATGAAAATGCTTCACCAGAAACGATGGGAAGATTACTGGAACATTTCTACGAAATCAACGAAGGAATCGGCGTTCACAAATCTCCCGAATTGTACGGCGCATTTCCAACCGATGCCTATTCGCACACTCCATTTGGAAAAGGCGCACAGCAACCGGGAATGACGGGACAGGTAAAAGAAGATTTACTAAGCCGTTTCGGAGAATTGGGAATCGTAGTAAAAGACGGACAATTGCAGTTTAAACCCGATTTACTAAGAAAAGAAGAGTTCTTAACCGAAGAAAAAACCATCGAATATTTTGATGTGAAATCCAATGCTTCATCACTGAAATTACCCGAAAATTCCTTGTTTTTTACCAAGTGTGAAGTTCCTGTGATCTATGAAATTTCGGAAACCGAAAGCGTAGAAATTTTTAATGAACAATGCGAAGCAAAAATAGATAACAGTTTAACCATCAATCAAGAAGACTCCGCAAACATCTTCAAAAGAAACGGAAAAATCTCTTTGATTAAAGTGAAAATTAGAAAAGAACAATTGAAATAACGAAAAAAATAATTATTGTCTGATAAAAAAATGTAATTAACAGGTCGCTCCTACGGAGCTTTTTACCGAAGAATACAAATTTCCTATTAACAGTAAGTCCCGATGGGACTTAATACAGCTCCTTTAGGAGCGTACTGTTAATAGAAAATGGAAGCGTGAATGCAAAGCTCCGTAGGAGCGGCCTGTTAATCTATCTCATAAACATTTAAATGGTCGAGGTGAAGATTCTTTTTATCGGGCAACAATGAAAAAATTTCAATGATTAATGAAATTATTCCGTGTAATACCAATTCTTATTTTGACCTATTTAATGTCATGTAACAGTATGCAAAACACAATCAAACATAAAAACGCAGCCGAAATTTTGGGAAATCCCAATTATTTAGCAATGTCTTACGGCGGTTACAGAACCAATTCCAGAAGAGTGCAGCCTACCGTTTCGCAGTTGAAAGAAGATATGAAAATTCTTTCGGCGATGGGTGTGAAAATCATCAGAACGTATAATGTACATCTTCCGGAAGCCGTAAATGTGCTGAAAGCGATTAAAGAATTGCGTCAGGAAAATCCTGAATTTGAAATGTACGTGATGCTCGGAGCGTGGATCGACTGTAAAAATGCGTGGACAGGTTTTGAACCGAATCACAACGAAGAAAGCGAAAGAAACGCCTCTGAAATTGCACACGCGGTAGAATTGGCGAACGAATATCCGGAAATCATCAAAGTCATTGCCGTAGGAAACGAAGCGATGGTAAAATGGGCAACGGCGTATTACGTGCAGCCTTCCGTGATTTTGAAATGGGTGAATCATTTACAGGATTTAAAGAAAAAAGGAGAATTGCCGAAAGATTTATGGATTACCAGTTCCGACAATTTTGCAAGTTGGGGCGGTGGTGATAAAGAATATCACACGAAAGACCTCAATGAGTTAATCAAAGCAGTCGATTATATTTCGATGCACACCTATCCGATGCACGACACCCATTACAACCCGTTTTTTTGGGGGATTTCAGAAGATGAATTTCAGTTTTCCAAAGAAAAACAATTGGATTTGGCGATGAATCGCTCTGTGAATTATGCAAAATCGCAGTACAATTCTGTAAAAAAATATATGCAAAGTTTGGGCGTAGAAAAACCCGTTCACATTGGCGAAACCGGTTGGGCAACATTTTCCAATGAGTTGTACGGAAGCAATGATTCTAAAGCAGTTGACGAATACAAAGCCGGAATTTTCTATCACAAAATGAGGGATTGGACAAATGAAGCGGGAATTTCTTGTTTCTATTTTGAAGCGTTTGATGAACCTTGGAAAGATGCCGGAAATTCAGGCGGTTCGGAAAATCATTTCGGATTGTTTACCGTAGATGGAAATGCAAAATATGCGGTTTGGAATTTGGTGGATGAAGGCGCTTTTAAAAAACTAAAACGGGACGGAAACACCATTCAGAAAACCTTTAACGGAAATCTGAAACGATTGTTGGACAGTGTGGAAATGCCACCACATAGGGAATTTGAAAAACAATTGTTGGAAACGAAATGATGATTTTTCAGATGATTCAAAAAGGTAATGCTATCGCAGATTTAGCTAATTGGGCAAATTTATTTAAACTTTTTTAATCTGCGAAATCTGTACAATCAGCGAGATAAAAAAACATTTGGAAAAAAAATCCAAAAATATGAAAACAAAAATCCTACATATCGCCTTAATAACCAGTTTGATAATGAGTTGTCAATCTCAAAAATCGTGGAAGACAGACATCTACGAAACCTCGGCAAGCGGAAATCAATTAACCAAAATTGATGCGGTAAAGCCTGTTGAAAATTCAGTTAAAATTAAACTCAATCCCGAACAGAAATTCCAAAAAATTACGGGATTTGGCGGTGCTTTTACCGAAAGTTCTGCGTATTTGCTCAACAAATTAAGCAAGGCAAACCGGGAAAAAGTATTGCAAATGTATTTTGGGGAAGATGGAGCCAATTATTCTTTAACCAGAACCACGATTGCTTCCTGCGATTTTTCTCTGAAACATTACACCTACGCTCCGGTTGCAGACGATAAAGAACTGAAACATTTTTCGGTACAGGAAGATATGAACGATTTGGTTCCGATGATTAAAGAAGCGCAGAAAATTTCAAAAAACGGGTTTAAAATACTGGCTTCACCGTGGACTTCACCACCTTGGATGAAAGATAACAATGCGTGGATCAACGGAAAACTATTGCCACAATATAACGAAACGTTTGCACTCTATTTTTCAAAATATTTAACCGAATATAAAAAACTGGGCATTCCGATCTGGGGAATTACCGTAATCAACGAACCCCATGGAAACGGCGGAAACTGGGAAAGTATTTTGTTTACCCCAAAAGAAATGACCGATTTCGTGGAAAATTTCTTAGGTCCGAAATTAGAAAAAGACGGCTACGGAAACGTAAAAATTTTCGGCTACGACCAAAACCGTTCTGAACTTAAAAACTGGGTAGACGAAATGTACCGCTCCGAAAAATCTTCCAAATATTTCGCAGGAACAGCCATTCATTGGTACGACAGCACCTATAAAATTTTTGAAGACGAGCTGCAATACGCGCATCAGAAAAATCCGTCAAAACACTTAATTCAAACCGAAGCCTGCATAGACGGCGATATTCCGAAATGGAAAGATGATTCGTGGTACTGGAGCGCAGAAGCAACAGATTGGGGATTTGACTGGGCGAAAGAAGAAGAAAAATATCTGCATCCGAAATACGTTCCGGTTTTCCGTTACGCAGGAGACATCATCGGTTGCTTGAACAATCAGGTTGATGGCTGGATCGATTGGAATATGGTTTTGGATAAAAACGGCGGTCCGAACTGGTTTAAAAACTGGTGTGGCGCTCCGATTTTGGTAGATCCTGAAAAAGACGAAGTGTATGTAACGCCTTTATACTACACGATGGCGCATTTCAGCAAATTTATTCGTCCCGAAGCGGTAAGAATTGGATTTGAAAATCCCGATTCCGATTTAAAAATTACAGCCGCTAAAAATCCTGACGGTTCGGTTGCCGTAGTGGTTTTCAATCCATCGGAACAGGCAAAAAATATCGAAATTTCCTTAGAAAATCAAAAAATTCCGGTTCGCATCAGTGCAAAAGCATTGCAAACGGTTCATTTAACTTTTTAATTAAAAAAACACACAAGAAAAATGGCAGATCAAATCAAAAAATCAGCGAATAAAGTTCCAATCGGTCAAAAGGTCGCTTTTGGGTTGGGAATGTTGGCGAACCAGATGTTTCCTGCAATGATCGGTATTTTCACCGTTGTATTGGTAGAGAAACTCGGCTTTAGCGGATTTTTGTTAGGCTTAACCTACTTTATTCCCAAGTTTTATGATGCTTTGTTTGATTTGATTATGGGATATGTAAGCGATAATACCAAATCGAAATGGGGAAGAAGAAGACAGTATGTTTTAGCAGGAGCTATTATTTTAGGGATTTCGTTTGCTTTGATGTGGCAGTTGTATGCTGAAAATGGCGTTACGTACAATTTTTGGTACTTTTTGGTGGTTTCACTTATTTTTTATTCAGGATTAACCATCTTCAGTATTCCTTATGTAGCAATGGGTTACGAAATGAGCGACGATTTCCATGAGCGTACCAATATTATGGCGACTTCTCAGCTCATTGGTCAATTAGCTTGGGTGGTTGCACCTTGGTTTTGGGTAATCATGGCAGATCAGTCCTTATTTCCATCCAGTGATGTTGCGGTGAGAACTTTGGCGGTTTATGTTGCTATTGGTTGTGCCATTTTAGCGGCAATTCCGGCATTTTTTATTCCAAGCAAATCGACACTCCACGAAAACTATAGCCCGATTGATTTGAAAGGAATTTTAGGAAGTTTCGGCGAAATAAAAGAAGGATTGAAAGCTTCGGTAGAAATTAAACCGTTCAGAAAAATATGTATTGCTACTTTTTTAATATTTAATGCATTTCAGACTACAGCCGGATTTTCCTACTTCATCATCAAATATTATTTGTTCAAAGGAAATGAAGAGGGATTTGGATTATGGCCCACTTTATTCGGGAGTGTAGGCGCAATTATTACAACCGTTGCAGTCATTCCTATCGTGGCAAGAATGTCGAAACTAATGGGGAAGAAGAAAGCATTTTTGGTTTCTCAGGGCATTTCAATCGTCGGTTATATTTTACTGTATTTACTTTTCGTTCCGGGCAAACCGTATCTGTTTTTGTTTGCGTTGCCGTTTTTCTCCTTCGGAATCGGGAGTTTGTTTACCTTAATGATGTCCATGACTTCTGATGTGATCGATATTGATGAACTCAACACAGGAAAAAGAAGAGAAGGGAGTTTAGGCGCTATTTATTGGTGGATGGTAAAATTCGGAACCGCTGTTGCGGGATTATTAAGTGGGATGATTCTTTCTCTGGTCGCTTTTCAATCCAATGCCGCTACACAAACCGATGAAACGATGTTTTGGTTAAGAATTTTCTTTGTTGGAATTCCGATTCTTGGAACTTTGACTGCCATTTGGACCATGAAAAATTATGATGTAGATGAAGCCAAAGCCAGAGAAGTAAGAGATTTGTTAGAAAAAAGAAAAGCCCCAAAACCTTCAGGATACGGTGCAAATAATGTTTTAGAAGGAATGAACCTTGCCGGACTTTCCAGAGCGCAATTGCAACAGAAATTCCCGCAATATTATTTCCCGACGGTCGATGACACCCATATTGAAAGTATAAAAACCGAATTTTCAACGGTTTTCAAAGCAGGAATGAGCGGAATTTGTTTCAGCGTCTTTACCGAAAAACAATTTCCGGGAGACTTCATCACCGAAGAACAGATCAGAAAACGCCTCGAAGTATTAAAACCTCATACGCAATGGATCAGAGTATTTTCTTCCACCCACGGACACGAAAATATCCCGAAAATCGCCAAAGAAATGGGCTTCAAAATATTAATGGGAGCCTGGATTGGCAAAGATGAAACCGAAAACCAACAGGAAATTCAGTCTTTAATTCAATTGATCAAAGAAGGAAATGTCGATATCGCCGCCGTTGGAAATGAAGTGCTTTTCCGTGGCGACCAAAACGAAGAAACTTTACTCGGTTACATTGAACAAGTTAAAAATCAAACGCTGAATGTTCCTGTAACGTATATTGATGTGTATTACGAAATCATCAATCACCCGAAATTAATTTCTGCAAGTGATATAATTTTAATCAATTGTTATCCTTTCTGGGAAGGCGCATCCATAGAACACGCCGGAATGTATTTGCAGGAAATGTATCATCAAACCCAAAAAATCGCGGGCGGAAAAGAAATCATCATTGCAGAAACCGGTTGGCCGAGTAAAGGTGAAGCGGTACAACATGCAGAACCATCTCCCGAACATCTGATGAGATACTACATCGAAGCTCAGAAATGGGCATCAAAAGAGCAAATCAACCTGTTTTATTTCTCTTCTTTCGACGAATCGTGGAAAATCCATTACGAAGGTTGGGCAGGAACTTCGTGGGGATTGTGGGATGCCAATGAAAAATTCAAATTTTGAAAATAGACACGAGACTAAAAGACAAGAGATATTAGACTAAATCATCACTTATCATTCATCACAACAATAATCTTTAGAATATGTCATACAGAGCAGAGCTGTATTTATCCTTACCCAAGCAAAATCAGGATAATTACATCAAAGGAAAAACCGAAACCGAAAAAAAAGATTTGTTCAGAGAAATTCTGTACAACGGCGTTCACGGCTTTTGTTTCAGTTTATATGAAGACGGACAAAAACCCGGCGACATCATTTCCGAAGAACAGGTTCGCCGAAGAATGGAAATCCTGAAGCCGCACACTTCGTGGGTTCGCTCGTTTTCCTGCACCGAAGGCAACGAACACATCCCGAAAATTGCCAAAGAATTTGGAATGAAAACCTTGGTCGGAGCGTGGCTCGGAAACGATCCCGAAATCAACGAAAGAGAAGTGGAAGGATTGATAAAACTTGCAAAAGAAGGTTTTGTAGACATTGCAGCAGTCGGAAACGAAGTGATGTACAGAAAAGATTTGTCAGAAGACGAGTTATTGGATTTCATTAATCACGTAAAAAAAGAAATCCCCGAAATTCCGGTAGGTTACGTAGATGCCTATTACGAATTCACCATAAAACCAAGAATTACCGATGCTTGCGATGTTATTTTGGCAAACTGTTATCCGTTTTGGGAAAGCTGTCCCGCCGAAAATTCGCTCAATTATATGAAGCAGATGTATGAGCAGGCAAAACAGGCAGCCAATGGAAAACCAGTCATCATCTCCGAAACCGGTTGGCCAAGCAAAGGAGAAGAACTAAAAGGCGCTTTTCCATCAGAAAAAAATGCACTGGATTATTTCATCAACACCCAATTGTGGTGTATGGATGAGGAAATCGACTGTTTTTATTTTTCCTCTTTTGATGAATCCTGGAAAGTCGGTCCCGAAGGTGAAGTCGGCGCACATTGGGGAATCTGGGACAAATATGAAAAGTTGAAGTATTAAGGAGATGGAAGATGGAAGTTGGATGATGGAAGCTGGAAGCTGGAAATTTTTTGAGCAGCTTAATTCGCCTGAAGTTTATCCTAAGCCTGTCGAAGGGTTCCCGCTTTTTTCTTTTCCGTTGCCTGAGCGAAGTCGAAGGCAACGGAAAAGAAAAGGATTTCCGCTCAAGTCGGGCTGCGAGAAATTTGAGATTAAAAAATATAGACGTGTTAATCTATAATTTAAAATCTATAATCTAAAATTTAAAAAAAGTTATGATCAAAAAATTACACCATATCGTTCTATTCCTTTTCAGTACACTCTATTTGGCGCAGGTCGATGTCGTGTACAATGATTTGGTCTGGTCCGACGAATTTTCCACCAACGGGGCTGTTGACAATACCAAATGGTTTCATCAAACTCAACTGCCTACAACAGGAGGATGGTACAATAATGAGCAACAACATTACACCAATCTCATCACCAATTCTTTCGCCAACAACGGTGAACTGAATATTGTCGCCAAAAAAGAAGTATTTACAGATCAAGGATTTACCAAAAATTATACTTCGGCAAGATTAAATTCAAAATTTGCCTTTAAATACGGCAGAATAGACGTTCGGGCAAAAGTTCCGAAAAATCAGGGAACATGGCCTGCAATCTGGCTTTTAGGAAAAAATGTGAATGAACCGGGTGGTTATTTCGCTTCCACTTACGGAAATACCAATTGGCCGGCTTGCGGAGAAATCGATATGATGGAATACGGAATTTTCCCTTCTGCTCCTGAAAATTTTATTCAGAGTACGTTGCATACACCGTCTTCGTCAGGAAATTCTGTCAACCATGGCGGAATGTTGGCTTCATCGGATATTACCGCCAATTACCACATTTATTCGATGAACTGGTCGCCGAATCAAATTACATTTTTGCTGGACGGAGTAGCGTATTACACCTATAATCCATCAGTAAAAAATGCATCAACCTGGCCTTTTGATAAAGAACAGTATCTGCTGCTTAATATTGCAATGGGCGGTGTTGCAGGAACTATTCCTTCCACATTTACCAATGCTTCGATGATTATTGATTATGTAAGAGTCTATCAAAACACCACTCCAGACACGGTTGCACCAACCAATTTTACCGCAACTGTTGGAGCAGTAACCAGTGATTCCGTAGAATTATTACTAAATGCGACGGATAATTTTGGAGCGATTACCTATCAAATTTCGGGTGGAGCTACACAAACGGTTTACGGAACTTCGGGTATTCAAAAATCAGAAATCGTTTCAGGGTTGAGTCCATCGACTAATTATACGTTTACCATTTCAGCGAGCGATGCAGCAGGAAATACCGCGGTCAATAATCCTATCACGCTGAATGCAACCACACTTTCCAATATCAACACGGCTTGCAACGGAACATCTACTCTGGCTTCACAAGGCGCATTTTCTACGGGGTACAAATACGGTTTCCAAACCATCGGAACCGATGTGAAAATTACTTTCGAATTGTTAGACACCGATAAAATGGGTGTTGTTGCCTATTTATGGAAACAAACTCCATTTGGCGAAACACCAATGACCAATGTTTCTGGGAAGAAATTTTCGAGTACCATTACAGGACAAACCGCGGGTTCTACAATTAATTATGCGGTGAAGTTTGCCTACGCAGGAGGAATGTCGGTGACCAAATATTATTCTTACGTAGTTGGTGATGCGTGTATTTCTCTGGGAGTTACAGATTTTTTAAAAGCCAAAGAACTGCTTTATCCCAATCCTGTTGAAAATATACTGAATCTGAAATTACCTGAAAACAAAAATACGGTTACACTTTATGATTTTTCAGGGAAGAAACTTTTTGAAAAAAATGTGGCGACGACTTTGGATTTAGATTTTAGTTCCTTTACAGCAGGTACTTATTTAATCAGAATTGAAAATTCCAAAGGAGCCAATACGTATAAAATCGTAAAAAAATAAGACAAAAAACGATTCGCGATTTTTAAGAATATCATTTCTGAAAATTAAAGATCAACAATAATACTAATTTTTAAAACTTTATAAAGATGAAAAATTTATCTCTTTTTCTAATGCTTTTGGCATTTAGTTTTGGCTTTTCTCAGCCAACCACTAATGCACCGACACCTACAAAAGCTGCCGCGGATGTGATTTCTATATTCAGTGATGCGTATACGAATGTAGCTACTAATTACAGTCCTTATTGGGGACAAAATCCTCCGGTAACTGTAAACCCTAACTTTGTAGCTGTTTCTGGTTCCGGAAATAATATATTGGCTTATACCAATTTCAATTATCAGGGAACCGAACTTACTACTCAAAATGCAGCTTCTATGGAATATCTTCATATTGATGTATGGACAAACACCGCAGGAGCTGTTCTTAAAGTTTCGCCTATCAACAATGGAACGGGCGCCAGTGAATTTTTGGTGAATGTTCCTCTTACGAATGCAGGATGGAGCAGTGTGGATTTGCCAAAATCTGCATTTACGGGAATGACCTGGAATTCTGTTTTTCAGCTAAAATTTGACGGACAGTCAGGAACAAATCCATCTAATATTTATTTAGATAACATCTATTTCTGGAAAAATCCCGTAAATCCGGCGGCAGATGCTACTTTAAGCGATTTAAAAGTAAACGGAACCACTGTTTCAGGGTTCAGTTCTGCGATTCTTTCCTATACATTGGAATATCCGCAGGGTACAACGGCGGTTCCGCAAATTACTGCTGCTACAACCACCAATGCAAGCGCAACAAAAGTCATTACCCAGTCATCGGCAATTCCGGGTACGGCAACTGTTCTGGTAACCTCACAAAACGGATTGGTAACCAAAACATACACGGTAAATTATGTGGTTTCAGGACCTAATGTTGCTGCGCCAATTCCTCCTGCGAGAGCTGCGACAGACGTTATTTCCATGTTCAGTAATGCTTATGCCAATATTCCTATTGATGCATGGTCTGCGGTTTGGGACGATTCCAGTATTTCGGACATTCAGGTATCGGGAAATGATACTAAAAAAATTATTTTCACTAATTTCCTGGGAGTGGATTTCAGCGGAGCCGGACATCATATCAATGCAACTAATTTCACCCATTTCCATATGGATATCTGGATCGACAATAGTGTGGATATGGTAGGAAAAGTATTCAATCTCAAACTTTCACAATGGGGAGGAACTTCGGGAGAGGTTTCTGCACTGGAACTTCCGCTCAATACAGGAAGTACACCGGCTTTGGTAAAAGGGCAATGGCTTTCTATCGATGTTCCGTTGAGCAGCTGGACGAATAATGCTGCAAGAAATGATATCGCCCAGTTCGTGATTACTTCCAATATCGGAACGGTTTATTTTGATAATCTCTATTTTCATAAAGCTACAGTATTGGGAACCAATGAGGCTACAGTTTCCAAAAGCTTGAGAGTTTATCCTAATCCTGCGAATGTCGGTGAAACAATTACGGCAGAAAGTAAAGTGAAAACCATCGAAGTGTATACTTTGTCGGGACAAAAAGTAAAGAGTGAAAACTCAAACACCATATCCACACAAGGATTTGCCAAAGGAATGTATATTTTGAAAACCACGACAGATAAAGGGGAAGTTCAGTCTTCTAAAGTTATTGTGAAATAATTAAAACCATAAATAAATAATTAGACGTCCGTTGGTAAAACGGACGTTTTTTTCTTAAATTTTATCTATATTTGAGTAAAATGCTGAAACACTTTTTTGTTTACTTTTTATTGTTCCTGAGTTTTTTTTCTAATGCACAGAGCATTTTGGAAAAAGGGATGCCCTTTGTGCAAAATTATCTGCCCGAGAGCTACGGAAATCACGGTAAAATCTGGGATATTAAATCTGCAAAAAACGGCATGATCTACATGGCTTCCGAAGACGGACTTCTGGAGTTTGACGGTAAAACATGGGGACATTTTAAAAGTTACCGTGGCTATACAAGATCTTTATATGTTGCCAATGATTCTACCATTTATGCAGGAGCAGATATGGATTTCGGAGTCTGGAAGAAAAATAAATTCAGAAAATTCAGCTTTACTTCACTGTATCCTTTCAGAAAGAAAATAGGTGGGGTGAATGAAGAGTTTTGGGGAACGTATCAGATTAAAAATCAGATGGTTTTTGTATCTCATCAAAACATTTATATTTCTTCATATAAAAAGCTTACCAAAATTTCTGCACAGTCCAGATTTTCCAATAGTTTCTTCGTCAACGGAAGATTGTTTCTTGCCGATGAAAAAAAAGGACTTTTTGAGTACGACGGAGTACAGCTGAAACTCCTGTTTTCTTATCCAGATAACAGCTCTTTGGATGTAAGCGGTGTTTTTTTTAACGGAAATTCTCTACGGATCATTACTAAAGATAAAGGAATTTTTGAATGGAATAACGGAAGACTTACCACGCTTCACCTTGAAGTTTCTTCAATGCTGATCAGGAGCAAGGTTTTCAGTTTTATTAATTTGGGAACGCAGTATTACGCTTTCGGAACCATACTGGACGGAATATACATTACGGATCTGAACGGAAAAATCATTCAGCACATTAACAAAAGCAAAGGATTACCCAACAATACTGTTTTGTGCATGAATTACCAGAAAAGCGGCAAACTGTGGCTGGGTCTGGATTATGGAATCTCTTCTGTGGATATTAAAAATGACATTACTTATTTTTACAGTAAGGATGATGATTTTGGAACAGGATATACGGCAGCGTTCAAAGATCATATTTTCTTTTTAGGTTCTAATCAGGGGCTGTATTTTGCAGACTGGAATGAAATGGGAAATCCGGGATCCGGTAATTTTTTACGAATGGTAGAGGGATCCGAAGGACAGGTCTGGTCGCTGAGAAATATCGACGGAAATCTGTATTGCGGTCATGATAAAGGACTTTTTATTCTGGAGAAAAATAGTTTAAAAAAAATCAACAACGAATATGGTGTTTCTGCAATTACCCCTTTCAGGAAAGATTATATTTTAACAGGAAACTATTCGGGAATTTTCGTTTACAAAAAAGAAAACAATACACTCAAATTCATTAAAAAAATGAATTTAATTGTAGGAGCGGTAAGCCAGATTGAAGTGGAAAATGATCATACGATATGGATTAACATCCCTAATTACGGTATTCTGCGGACAACTGTCGATGCCAATTTTAATGCGGTTAACCGTCAGATTTTTCCCGACAGTAATTTTAAAGGAAACTTGCCGCATCTTTACAAAATCAAGGAGAAAATAAAAATATTTACTTCATCAGAACAGTATGATTTCAATCATCAGAACAATAAATTTTTTCCTGCTTCTGAAAAAGTCCAGCTTCCGGTTATTAACGGTAAACTTCCCGGATTTTATATTCCCCAAAAATTATCTGCGGAATATAACTTTTTCCCTATATACAACGGTTTTGCGCTGGAAAAACTGAATTTTCAGGATAAGAACAGGTTCAGTTCCCGGCTTATTTTCACGAAGGCACAGATGTTTAACAATATGGGAAATTTTGATCTGGAAGAAAATCAAAAGCTTCCTTACCGGTTCAATAATCTCCGTTTTGTATTTTCGCTTCCCAACGAAGAAGGAGTGGAGTATCAGTATTTTCTGGATGGATTTTCAAAAGACTGGTCTGTTTGGAATTCTGAAAATAAAATAGAATTTCTTGGTCTCAAAGAAGGGACATACAGTTTTTTGGTAAAAGCTAAAATCGGAAACCAGATATCTGACGTAAAAACATTTACCTTTAGAATCAATCCGCCTTGGTACAGAAGCCTGTATAGTTATGCAGCTTATCTTCTTATGATAGCGGGCTTTTTTTACTTCCTTAAAAAATATCAGGAAAACAAACTGAAAAAACAAAAACTGGAACTTCTGAAAAAAGAGCAGAATGCACTTCGCGAACAGGCAGAAAAGCACAGACAGGAAATGTTTTTTGAAAAACAGCGACAGCTTGAAAATGAGAAAAATAACCTCAAAGAAGAGATCAAAAACAAAACCATAGAACTTGCCACCAAAGCCAAAGAAGATGAAGATAAAAACCGCCTTCTTTCTACCATTAATGAAAAAATACTTGAAATAGAAAATAATCCGAATATTTCTAAAATAAGACTCGGAGAAATCCGCAGAACCCTGAAAACCTATCTGGAAACAGACGATCATACATTCGAAATCCAGATGGATGAACTTCATCAGGAGTTTTTCAAGGCAATGAGGAAGAAATTTCCCAATCTTTCCATATACGATCTGCGTTTATGCGCTTACCTTAAAATTGGGCTGAATTCTAAAGAAATGGCAGATATTTTTCAGGTATTGCCTTCCAGTATCAATGTAAGCCGATCCAGACTGAGAAAAAAACTCGGGCTGAAACCGGAAGATGATCTGTTTGATTTTCTGAATAATTTTGAATAGTTTTTCTAAGAAAAATCCATTTATCTACGTCCCGTAATTTTATTTACAATCCTTTTTTTCTTCTGATTACAATTCGGAGGCTATATTTCTTGTAATAATCATGAGAAAAATAAAAAAAAACATCTGATTTATATTGTTTGTAATCAATGTGTTATGGTTTTGTGCTTATAAAATGCAACATTTCTTTAAAATTGTTTCCAACGCTTTTCCATTTTTCTGCATCTATATAAATAGAGACAGCTTTAAAAACTAAAATGATATTACCTATGAAAAATTTATATATAAAGATCCTGCTTTTTTTACCGGTTTTCTATTTGGCGCAGATTCCGACGATTGAAACGGGTGATGGAAAGGGAGGTTATGAAAAGAGCAATCAGGTTGTCCTTCAGAAACTGAATATTGAAACCAAAATCACAGGAAGAATTTCTACCAATACCGTGACGATGGTTTTTAAAAATAATTCAGACCGATTGAGAGAAGGGAGAGTTACTTTTCCACTTCCGGAAGGAGTTAATGCAAGCGGTTATGCTTTAGACATTAATGGTAAACTAAGAAATGCGGTTCCTGTTGAAAAAGAAAAAGCAAAAGAAGTTTACGAAACGATTAAAAAAAGAAATATTGATCCGGGAATCCTTGAAAAAGTAGAAGGAAACAGCTTTCGTACAACAGTTTATCCGATCACTGCAAATGGTGGCGAAAGAACTGTTCAGATTACCTATCATTATGAACTGAAAAAAGAAGGGAACTCTTACCAGTATTTTTTACCGTTGAATTACAACTCGGAGATTCCTGAATTTAATGTTAAAACAACCGTTTTTCAGAGTTTGAATTCCCCACAGCTCGAAGAAAAGCCGGACGGAAGTTTTCATTTCGTTAAAAACGGAAATACTTGGGTTGCCGAAACGCACAAAACACAATATAAGCCCGGAAATAATTTAAAGATTAATTTTCCTCAGGATTATGAAAACCAAAGTTTTTTAATACAGAAAGCTTCTGGTAATTCGTCTTATTTTCTTGCAAATATTGCGGTTAGTTCAAACGAAAGAGCCAAAAGGCTTCCCAATAGACTGGCGATTGTCTGGGATAATTCATTGAGCGGAAAGAAACGCGATCATTCAAAAGAACTGGCTTTACTGGAAGAATATTTTAAGACCAATAAAAACCTGAATGTAAAGATATATTTCATTAATAATACATTCGAAGAAGGACAGACTTTCAGAATTAATGACGGAAACTGGAATCAGTTAAAAGCTTATCTGTTAAAAACAACGTACGATGGCGGAACAGATTTCGGAAAACTGGAGTCGCTTCGTGAAGATGAAATCTTTTTCTTTACAGACGGATTGTCGTCTTTCGGAGAACTGAAAATGATCTGGGCAAAGCCGGTTTATACCATTTCTTCATCCAATGCTGCGAATTTTAATCAGTTGAAATTCATCAGCAGCAAAACAGGCGGAGAATTTTTAAACCTGAACGAAAATGATCCTAAAAAGGTGGTTCGAAGTTTATTATTTCAGCCTTTAAAATTTTTAGGAATTGAAAATAATGCTCAGCTTTCTGAAGTCTATCCTTCTCTAACGCAGACCATTTCTGAGGATTTTGTGCTGACAGGTATTTTAAAAGAAAACCAAACAACAGTTAAGGCAAAATTCGGATATGGAAATGAAGTAACCGAAACAAAAGTCATTAATTTAAATATAAATGAACACGCGGTAAAAGACTGGGAAATTTCAAAATTCTGGGCACAGAAGAAACTGAATGAACTTGAAATCTTTGAAAAAGAAAATAAAGAGGAGATTAAAAATATCAGCAAACAGTTCAGTTTGGTAAGTAATAATATGAGCCTGATGGTTTTGGAAAATGTGGAAGATTACGTCCGTTATGATATCGCTCCGCCTGTAGAATTAAAAGCCCGGTTTGATGAGATGGTTAAAAACAACAGAGCTGCGAAAGATGAGCGAGTGAAAGATCTTATGGATGATGCAGAAAGAATGACACAAAACCTGAAGGACTGGTGGAAAACAGAATATAAGAAAAAGAAGGAATTAAAACGATATCCGGAACCTGATTATGATGAACTAATCGATTCTGATAGCAGAACCCAAAGAATTGAGGAGGTGGTAGTTACCGGAATAACTAATCAGGAAGGAGTGAAAGAATCTGTTTATGCTCCGCCGCCAACTGCGAATGTTGCTCCGAAAGTGGATGCTCCACCTGTGCAAGTTGATCGATTAGAAGTACCTGTTTCTAATCGTAGATCTAATGATATTCAGGAGGTGGTGATAACTGGAGCGTTGGGAGTTAAAAAAAGACAAGATGCAATGGTTTCCTCATCGACGGTGATAACATCTGAACCAGTAAGAAATCAACAAGGGAGCGTAAGAGGTGCTGCTTCTATTGCTTCAAATAATTCAGTTCAGTCGCTTGAAGGGCGAGTTTCTGGAATTAGTGTTAATTCAGGATGGACTGCAAAAGCAGATTCAATGAAAACGCAGGGAATTTCCGAGGTAATGAATTCAGGAAGAGTGAATTTAATTGAGGTGGAATCCAGTGCAGATTATATGAAGTTTTTTAATTCTGCTAAAACCCCTGAAAAAATATATGAAGTTTATCTGAAAAACAGAGCGCAATATGAAAACCTGCCTCAGTATTATTTTGATGTTGCTCAGTTGCTGTTTAAAAATAATGATAAAAAATACGGACTTAAAGTATTGAGTTCTATTGCAGATCTTGATATTGAAAATGAAGAATTGTACAAGCTTTTAGCCTATAAATTAAAGCAGGCTGAAGTTTATGATAAAGAACTTTTTGTCTCTCAGAAGGTATTGGAATGGAGACCGTTTGATCCGCAAAGTTACAGAGATTATGCTTTGGCATTGGAAGATAACGGAAAATATCAGCAGACTCTGGAAAATTTATATAAAGTTCTCACCCAGTCTTATACACGGGAATTAGCAGATCGAGACGATGGAATAGAGGAAATAGTGATCATGGAGATCAATGAACTGATCAGCAAGTACGGAAACAGACTGGATCTTAAGAACATCAATCCTAAGATTATTGCAGATCTTCCGGTAAATATCAGAGTAGTGATCAACTGGAATAAAGACGATACCGATATCGATCTTTGGGTAACAGATCCCAATAACGAACGTTGTTACTACAGTCATCCGGAAACAGAAATTGGAGGAAGACTGAGCAATGATTTTACAAGAGGTTTCGGACCGGAACAATTTCTGCTGAAAAAAGCAATTAAAGGAAAATATAAAATCCAGACCAATTTCTTTGGAGAAAGACAGGTGGGAATTGCCGGACCAACCGCAATTATGGCAGAAGTTTATATTAATTATGCAACAGGGAAGCAGGAAAGAAAAACAGTAGTGTTTCAGAATCAGAAAGAAAATGTAAGAGGGAATGATGACGGAATTCTGATTGGTGAATTTGAATTTTAATTAGGAACTGTACAAATTCAGGTGATTGTGGTTTTTAAGAATTTGTTCAGGTTTTTTCCGCAGGCGAAGCAGATCTGTATATTTAATTAAGCCTTATAAAACGAATGATCTGAGATTTTAATCAATTAATTGGATAGAAGAATGAACTGTCAGTCTGCGGAATTTTTAGAAAAAAAGAGGGTAAAGCACAATAAAATGGTATGTGGAGAAGTTAAAATAGTGGTCGATGTATGATGAAGAAGATTGAGTTTGGAGCGTCTGCAGAAATGCGGACGCTTTTTTATTTAACTTTAAAATTGAAAATTAAAAAATCGGCTACTTTCATAAACCAGTCAGAATCTAAAACTAAAAGTCACAATTTTTTGTTAAATCATTAAAATTTTCTCTTCCTGAACAAAAATTATTTTTACTTTTGGAGAATTAACTCAACAGTACAATATATGTTTACAGTTAAAAATTCTATTCTTGGATTCATTTGTGCAATCGGTTGCATTGGTTCATCTTTGTGCAATGCCCAGACTTCTGTTCAGGTGAAAAATAATCTGAATTTTGAAAGAAATGAAGTGGTTGCAGTTCCCGTTTCACAGCTAAGATCTTTTTTAAATAAAAATAAAGAAGAAGAGATAAGGATAAAAAACAGCAAAGGACAATTAATAACCATTCAGTGGATCGACAACGATGGAGACGGAAACAATGATGAATTGCTTTTCATGGCGCACATTGCCGGAAAATCCTCTGAAAAATATACCATTACAGCCGATGGAAAATCTTCGGTTCCTGAAAGTAAAGTAACCACCTATTCCAGACTGGTTCCGGAAAGAGTAGACGATTATGCATGGGAAAATGATAAAATTGCATTCAGAATGTACGGTCCGAAAGGGCAGAAAGAAGCTTTAGCCGGAGTAAAAGGAAGTACCCTTTCCAGCGGAGTGGATATTTGGCTGAAAAGAACAGAGCAGCCGGTTATCAATAAATGGTATAAAGGCTATTTAACCGATCCGATGTATTACCACAGAGATTCCAGAGGAGAAGGCTACGATCCCTATCACGTCGGAGACAGCCGAGGAACCGGAGGAATCGGAATCTGGAAAGACGGAAAACTACAGGTTTCGCAGAATTTTGTTACCTCTAAAACCATTGCTGAAGGACCTTTAAGAACGGTTTTTGAGCTTACATACAATCCCTGGAGCGATTTTGATGTGAAAGAAACCAAAAGAATTTGTTTAGATTTAGGTTCAAATTTTTCAAAATTCGAATCCACTTTTGAAGCGGAAAAAAAGGTTCCGAATTATACCATCGGAATTACCCTTCACAAAAACGAAGGAGAAGCAAAGCTTAATGACAAAGAAGGTTATTATCTTCATTGGGAAAAAATTGATGATGCCTTTGTAGGAGAGGGAATTGTGGTAAATCCTGAAGCTATTGAAAAATCAATGGCTTTTACATCTGAAATTCCGGATCAGAGCAACTTGCTGGTCATCACAAAACCTCAGAAAAAACTTACCTATTACGCAGGATTTGCATGGCAGAAAAGCGGACAGATTCAAACCCAGAAAGATTGGGAAAATCTGTTAAAAAAACAGGCGCAGATCATCGCAAATCCTTTACAGGTAACCATTAAATAAACATCATAAGGATGAAAACAAAACTCTATTTACTGACTTTAGGTTTAGCTGCCGTCAATTTTTCCGCTCAGACAAAAGACACCTTAGCTGAAAAAATGCTGATTTATCAGCTTCCGATCGGAGGTTGGGGAAAACAGCTCGAAGATAAATCTGTCGTCAATTACAATCTTCCTCTCAGCAAAGAACTTTTACGAAAGATAAAAGCAACAGGAGACGATCATGCAACCATTGATAATAATGCAACTTCAAGAGAGATTAATGCACTCATCAAAGCATATTCTGTCACCAAAAATCCCGAATATTTAAAATCGGCAGAAAAAGGAATCAGCTATCTTTTGCTGATGCAGTATAAAAACAACGGAGGTTTTCCGCAGTATTATCCCAATAAAGGACTGTACAGAAAGCAGATTACATATAACGACAATGCAATGATTAATGCATTAACGGTTTTGTATAATGTTGCCGAAGGAAAAAATGGTTTCGATGTGGTGGATGCAAAGCTGAAAGAAAAATCAAAAACCGCCGTTCAGAAAGGAATAGAATGTATTTTAAAAACCCAGGTTCTGCAGAAAAATATTCCTGCGATCTGGGGAGATCAGTATAACGAAGAAACCTTACAGCCGGATAAAGCACGAGCTTTTGAGCCTGTTTCTTTAGCCACTGCAGAATCTGTGGGAATTGTACGGTTTTTAATGATGCAGCCCGTAACTCCGGAAATCGAAAAATCTGTAAAATCTGCCATAAAATGGTTCAGACAAAATAAAATTGAAGGCTACAGCTATGAAGTGTCTAAGGTAAACGGAAAAGCAGTGCGAACCTTAGCCGAAGATAAAAATTCTGTGATCTGGGCACGATTTTACGACATCAACAACAATAAACCTCTTTTCGGCGACCGCGACGGAAGCGTAAAATACAATTATTACGAAGTTTCCGAAGAAAGAAGAAACGGCTATAGCTGGTACGGAGATTATGCCGAAAAACTGCTTGGGAAAGAATATCCGAAGTGGCTTGAAAAAAACAGTATTTCTGATTTATAGTTAGTGGCGGTACATGGAACGTTAGATCAATTTTATTCCGTGTTCTGCAGAAAAAAGCGGCTGTCCCGATCGGGACAGCCGCTTACTGTATGAATAGTATTAAAAAGAATTGCAGATATTTCCGGATAATGTAGCTCCCGCATTTGCCGTAACATCAGATTTTACCGATGACAGAGAAAGCGTTGGAATTGTATAAGGAGGCGTGAAAGCTGTTCCGTTTCCTAGCTTATTACCCGTAACGTTGGTAAAAGTATTGTTGGAAGTAACCGTTACTGCTGTATAACCGCTCATTAGGTTAATCGGCTCGTTTACATTTTCAAAAACATTTCCGTCCACTCGGATATTAGCCTGAACTCCTGCTGCAATACATTTGTTGCTTACAGAACTGTTGAAATAGCTGTTCAGGATATGGATTTTTCCGTAGCGCACTCTCGGCATACGTTCTCTGCATCCCGGAGCCCACCAGCAACGAACAAAAGTTACATTCAGTTTTCCTGCATCCGTTGTGGCGCCATCGCTCGAACCGATGAGGTTGGAGAATCGGTGGTCGTCTGTTCCTCCGGATCCTCCCGCTTTTGGAGGTTTTAAATAATGAAATTTCGTGTAGGATACCGTTACAAAATCAGATTTATTTTTAATATCAAAATTTCCGTCTACCCCGTCTCTGAATTCACAATGATCGATCCATACATTTCGACAGTCGTCCAGAATTGCGTTATCCCAACCATCTGTATCATAAGCTCCGGGACCTTCAAAGATCAGATTTCTGATGATGATATTGTTGCATCTTTTAATATTGATGATTCCTGAACCATCTTTGGTCTGATCCGTAGAAACCAGTTTCGCACCGCTTGTTCCGTAGATGGTTTTTCCTGTCTGATCCTGAAATGAAAGACGTGCTGAAACAGTAATCGTTCCGGTTACTTTAACCACTTTTACGGCTGAATTTTCGATAGCAGCTTTTAACTGGGCGTAGTTGGTAACGGTAGTTTCAGCAGCAGTTCCGCCTCCTGTAGTTCCACCGTTTTGAGAAGCCCATCCTGGTGCAACACAATTGGCTAACGGAATTACCGCACTCGCAACCAGTTCACTTCTCATGTTCAGGTCACTGTTGTTTTCGGATAAATCGGATTTAATGTCTTCCTGTCCGCATCCGGTTAAGGTAAAAACAGAACAGAGCGCTACCGCAGCAAAAACAGCTTTAAATGTTTTTTTCATAGTAAGTAATTGTTTTTAATTAAGATTAGATTATAAAATTACAAATACGATAACTAAATAATTTATATTTTAACATATCTATATTTATATAATTATAATGTTGATTATTTAATTTGGTTAATCGGTTGCATTTTATTTAATATTTAAAATTGATTTGGCTGTTAAATGATAAATAAAAATCCCAAAGATGATCCGATCTAAGAAATTAAATCTGCTGAACCGGAAAATCTTCGGGAAAAAATATTAGCTGTTTGGTATATGTTTTATTTAATTGGTAAACAGATTGTTGTATTTGAATGAAAATTAAATCCCGAATTTAAATTTAGCCTGAAAACTCATCATTAATAAAATCTTCTCTGAAAGGAGCAAACGAATCAATCAGTTTTCCCGCTTCGAGACATTTCACGCCGTGAAAAATATTGGGTTGCGCAAAAAATCCGTCACCTTTCTGTAAAATTTTCATTTCACCATCAACCGTAACTTCAAATTTTCCTTCTGCAACATACGTGATCTGAGAATGAAAATGCTGATGCAAAACGCCAACAGCATCCTTCTCAAATTGTACAATCACCATCATTATCTGAGAATTATATCCGACAAACTGTCTGGAAACACCGCCTCCCAAATCTTCCCATTCAGAATTTCCATCAAAGAAAGGTTCTTTTTTGAATTTCATCTTATTACTTTACTTTTTCAATTTTTATTAAACTAATTTTTACATTAAACCTGTCATTTCGACGAAGGAGAAATCTAATGTATTGATTGATTTTATGTTATTCTCGCGCAAATTTTGCTGATTGAGCAGATCTTTAAAATGATTTTAATCTGCAAAATCAGCGGGATTTCTATTATTTGATATACTTTTCCAACCCAATTTTCAAGGTTTTTAAACTTTTCGCGGCTAATTTAGCCACCGTTTCCGCCCCTAATTTCGATAAATGCGTATCATCTTCTTTTCCTTTAGGATAATACGGATCTTCGCCTTCTTTATAATACAGATGAAGTTTTTTTGAATTTTCGGGGCCGTAAGCAATTTCCATCTGTTCTGTTAACAACTGCATATCCACAAAAGGAACTTTCAGATCGTTTGCGACCATTCTTACAACCAGAGGATATTCCTTATGCGTATCGATCAACACTCCGTTTTCGTTGAAGTTTCTTCTTACAATGGAAGTCATCAGAACAGGAATCGCCCCTTTTGCTCTGGCTTCATTCACATATCGTTCAAGATTCGCTCTGTACTGTGTGTAAGGATTGGTAAACTTTGTAGAGTCTTTAATTTTCTGATCGTTATGACCAAACTGTATAATGACGAAATCTCCTTTTTTCAGTTGTTTTTCCACCTGATCCCATCGTCCTTCCGTTCTGAAACTTTTGGAACTTCTTCCGTTCACCGCATGATTCTGTATTTCAATTCCGTTGGTTAAAAACTGAGGCAGAACCTGTCCCCATCCGTGTTCCGGATTTTTGTCCGGATTTTCTTTAGTTGCCATGGTAGAATCCCCGATTAAGAAAAGAGTAGGTTTTTGCTGAGCCATAATTAAAGTTGAAGCTACTATTGTAAAGATTAAAAGTATTTTTTTCATTTTAAAAATTTATTTCATTTAAATCTGGAAGATGCTTCGACAAGCTCAGCATGACAACTCTAATACTAATCGCTTTATTTAACGCTGAATTTGTAGCGATGTCATGCTGAGCTTGTCGAAGCATCTCAATTATTCATTGCTAATATTCAGGATTCCAGCCATCAAAAATTTTTTCTGGCGTATAATTTTTCAGATCTTTTTTTGTGAGCTGATGCGACCAGTTTACGCGTTTCAAAGTATTTCCGCCTTCTCCTTTACTCCCAAATTCCGCGTAATAGGCTGTTTTTTCTTTATCAGGAAACATTTTGTCGCCTCTCCACGGATTCCAGCCTTCGGGAAGGATATGTTTTCCCATTTCAGTATTGATGAAAACCGTTTTTGCGTAAGGTCTCCAAGGTCTGCCTAAATACACTTTGGTAATGTCTTCTTTCGCAGTTAATGTACAGTCGAAAAACACGAAACCATACTTTCTGTCCGATTCCGTTGCGGCTGCCGTGATGAACGAATCGGCTAAACTTTTAATCGTACAGTTCTTAAAAACAACGGTTGCCTGTCCGAAAATAAAATCAGTCGTTCCTTCGATTAAACAGTTTTCAAAATATTGTCTGCTGTGATTGGTTGCGGCATAAACGGTGTCCTGACAACCTGAAATAATCGAATTTTTAATGATAAAACGATCACCTTCCACATGAAGTGAAACCGCCTGTCCTTCATTGCAGGAAGTATTCTGAATCGTTATATTGCTGATTTTTATGTCATCTCCCATCACCAATAACGTATAAGAATTAAACGTGGTCATCTTTTCATTGAAAGAATCTGGTTTTCCTGAAAAATCATTGTTGGTAATTATAGTATTATCTTTATTTTGGCCTTCCAGCGTAATTTTATGTTTTGAAGAAGGAATCACCACTTTTTCATGGTACGTTCCGGATTTTATTAAAATCAAAGCTTCTTCCGCACCCAAATCTCTGATGGAATTAATGGCTTTCTGAATCGAGGTAAAATCTCCGCTTCCGTCTTTTGCAACGGTAATTTTGATATACGGATCATTTCCTGCGAACAGAAAATTTGCCATCGAAATAAGAAGAATTAAAAATAATTTTTTCATAAACTGATTTATTATTTTTTGATGCAAAGTTTTTTATAAAGCCTCATAATTTTTAGGGAGCAAAGGCAAATAAAATTTGCTTCGCGAAGCTATGACGATAACTTCATAAAATCAACTTTTTGATTCATCTTTGCTCCTTAAAATTTAACATATCTATTAATAAAAACTTTGCGTTTAAGATCACTATTTCAAAACTTTATCTAAAAAATCCAATGTCAAATTCAATGTTTCCGTAAACCATGGTTCTGCCGACCAAAAAGAATGTGGCGTATCTTTAATCTCATGAAACTCTGTCGGAATGTTATAACTCTTCAGTTTTTTCATCATATCGTCTCTTCCGGCATGAAATCTTGGCTGCGAACTGTTGATGAAAAGAGTAGGAGGGGTATTTTTATCCACAAATTCTAAGGGAGAAGCGGCTGTCCAGTTTTTTAAATTGCTTTCTCTGTCTCCGTTCAGCCAATACGAGGCGTAAGTGCTTTCTTCCGCTTCGGGATGAATAAAAGAAACAATGCCATCTACATTTATAATTGCCTGAATTTTATTTTTGGATTTCACGCCGACCAAAGTGGCGATCTGCGCTCCGGCAGATTCTCCCAGAACCGCTATTTTCTTTCGGTCTAAAGAATATTTTTTACTGTTTTTCTTCAGCCATTGAATTCCGGTTTCGATGTCTTCTACTCCGGCAGGAAATTTCGCAACATCAGCGAGACGATAACCGATGGCAATCACCACAAAACCTTTTGAAGCGAGTTCCATTGCCATGAATTTTTCGTTTTCCTTACTTCCCGAAATCCATCCGCCACCATGAACCATCGCAATTCCCGGATATTTTTTGTCTTGGTTTAAAGGATAATATACATCTGCTTTCAGAGAAATTCCGTTGATGCTTTTATATTCTGCGTCTTTATCAATCCCGATATTTTGAGGAACCGGACGGTCAATCGGAGTTACAAACGGATATTTTTTTTTGAATTTTTCGAATGTTCCTTCATTGGTATAGGGAGTAGCATTCGGTCGATTTACCTGTCCGAATGCCATTGTCCCCACAAAAAAAATAGAAATATAAGTATGTTTTCGGTTAAAAATCATGTTGTCAAATTTTAAATTTTAAAGCATTAAGGAGATTGAAGAGGTTAAGTTTTATTAAGAAAATCAGTATGATTTTATCTTAAAATAAAGCGATCTTACCTGTCTTAACAGCTTAATTGATCTTAATGGTTTAAATTATTGATACACTATTTAACTGCATTTTTCGATACATCCGTTCCGATAGAAAGTGCATTTTTATCAGACGTAATTTCTTTCGGCAATAAGACTGCACCTGTTTTATTTCCTAACACTTTTACAACAGGTTTATTTGCCGAATCAAACTTCACGGTTGAAAGATTGATGTTTTTACTGTTGTAGATCGTTGCTCCCGTTCCTTCGGAATATTTCAGCTTTACATTTTTTAACTGAATTCCGTCTGCATCTACTATGGTTAAGGCTTTTTTGGTATCAAACTGCGAATCTTCAATCACAATATTTTTAAGATTCATTTCAGCTAAACCGAATAAGGTAATTGCTTCATCGGAATTGGTTGCTGTAATGTTTTTAAAGAAAATATTTCTGAAAACCGGCGTTTCTTCCGTTACGGGATATACTTTTTCCGGAGCTTTGTTGCCTTCCTGTTTCTGCCCGTCTTCCAGAACCGGAGATGCGCCTTCGTAGAACATATTGAAGCCGATAACCTGAGTCGGAATATTAATCATATCAATATTTTTCATGTAAATATTTTCCACAATTCCTCCTCTTCCACGCGTGGTTTTGAAACGAAGCCCGATATCTGTTCCGATGAAAGTACAATCTGAAACGTGGATATTTCTTGCTCCGCCCGACATTTCACTGCCAATAACGAAACCTCCGTGACCGTGATACACAATATTGTTTTTAATGATAACATTTTCAGTAGGCATTCCTCTTTTTCTTCCGTCTTTGTCTTTTCCGGATTTTATACAGATGGCATCGTCTCCCACATCAAACGTATTGTCGTAGATCAGAACGTTTTTGCAGGATTCCAGATCCAGACCGTCTCCATTTTGAGAAAACCATGGGTTTCGGATGGTAAGATTCCTTAAAATAACATTGGAACACATCAAAGGATGAAGATTCCATGCCGGAGAATTCTGGAAGGTCGGTCCGTCCAGCAAAACTTTGTCGCATTCCACCAGACTTACCATTACCGGACGGAGAAAATCTTTCACCGTAATCAGTTCTTCTTTGGAAATCTTATCCGGAACATTGAAGTTGGAGCTGCTTTCCAGTCCTTTTTTATAGCTTTCCGAAGGATACCAGTTTTTGCCGTCCGAAGATACAATTCCGCCGGATTTTACAATTTCTTTCCATTCAGATTCAGACACTTTGCTTTTTTTGATGGCTCTCCATGCTTCGCCGCTTCCATCAATCACTCCTTTTCCTGTAATGGCAATATTTGTTGCATTTTTTGCCGAAATCGGAGACTGGCAACGCGTTGTATTCAATCCTTCGAAACTTACATCTACCAACGGATAATCGTTTTTATCTTTACTGAAAATAATCATCGCTCCTTCCTCAATGTGAAGATTAATGTTGCTTTTCAAGACGATGGGACCGGTAAGCCACATTCCGCGGGGAACGACTAATTTTCCGCCTCCTTTTTTGCTCAGGTCTTCGATTGCTTTTTTAAAAGCTTCTGTATTTTTTACATTTCCGCCCGCAATTCCGCCGTATTGTGTGATGGAAACGGTGTTGGCTGCAAAAGAAGTTTCTGCAACCTGCGGCATTTTAAACTCAATATTTTTATAAATATCAGAATTCTGAGCACAGATTTGCCCTGAAAATAGCATTGCTGCTGCTAAACCGATCACTTTAAAAGTCTTCTTCATTTTATTATTTTTGAGTTTTAATTATTTTTTTAAATTCCTGATAAACAATGGAGGCTACTACTTTTGCTCCTTCGGGCTGAAAATGAGTGTTGTCTTTCTGACCTTTGGGATAGGCTTCGTATACATTTTCCGGAAGATTCATAAAGTAATGATTTGTGGTAAAATCCTGTCCTTTTCCGATAAAATATTCCATAGATAATGTATTCAGATCAATATACGGAACGTTCATTTCTTTAGCAATTTCAATGGGCGCTTTGCTGTATTCTCCGTGTACATTTTCCAGTTTTCCGTCTTTCCATGGGTAATTTCTGGCAACGGGAGTTAAAATAACAGGATTTGCTCCTTTCTGCTTCGTCTGCGTTACAAATAATCTTAAAAATTCTTTGTATCCCTGAATGTTTACGTACCGTTCCGGATGTTTTTCCGAACTGTCGTTATGTCCAAACTGGATGATGACATAATCACCCGGCTGCAAATGTTCGTATATCTCTCTCCATCTTCCTTCCTGAAAAAACGTTCGTGTACTTCTTCCACCATGCGCTTTGTCAATAATCTCCACAGAGTCCGTTGAAATGGCAGGTTTTAAAAAAGCCAAACTGTCTTTCGCAAAAAACGGCTGAAAAACCTGTCCCCATCCTGTAATGGGATATCTTACTTTCATATAATCTTTTCCGGGTTCGTAGTTTCCGGTGTAATCTGCCATGGTAGAATCTCCGATGAGATAAATATGGGTAATCTTTTTAACCTGTTTTGCTGCTGTAGTGTTCTGAGATTTGCATCCCGACAACAGCAAAACGACGATTAAAAATGAAACTATATTGTAAATTTTTCTATTCATTGATTCTAAATAAATTTTTATATACACTGTCATTCTGAACGAAATGAAATGTATTGAAGAATCTGATTATTATTTTTCGGTAACAGATTTTACAGTTGGTGCAGATTTTTTAAATCAAATGAAAATTTATTCATCATTAATTCTCCTGAAAATCTGAGGAATATTATTAATTCTTGGTGATTCTGAACCAGTCAAAATCGGCATATCCGCCTCGAGGTGCTTTTGATGTACTGATGCTGTACAGCCCAATTTTGGCTCCGATCCATTTTCCGGGTTTTGCCTGAAAAAGATCACCTGTTTTGATGAAATTTTTTCCGTTTTCGCTGTAGCTGAACTGGCATAAACCATTCGGTTCGTTTACATTTACTTTCAGATAGACTTCGTTGCTTTTTAATTTTGTTTCAAATAAAATCTTTTCTTCGCCGCCTTTATCTGCTTTTTCGGCTCTTCTTAACTGTATATAAAATCCATCTGGTTTGTTGGTAATCACGATGGACTGATGATCCAGTCCCATCACCAAAAGTCCTGCAGTTTTTCCTTCTTTGGCTTCTTCGGGCATTAATTTAACTTTTGTGGAAGCTGCAAAATTGGGAGCCGGAAATTTCTGAGTTAACAGATTCGGGACATTCCAAAGGTTGTTTTCACTTTCGGGAACTTTTATGGAGAATAATCTTAAAAACTTCTGTCCGGGAAGCTTGGAAGACCATACGATATTTTCATTTGCATTCCACTGCCATTGTAATCCTAATTTTTCATCATCAAATTCATCAGTTTCGGGCGGGGTAACGATAGGATAGAATTGTCCTACGTTTGGTTTTTTATACGTTAAGACTGGTTCGCCAATTCCGTTTTTATTATGGTCAATTCCGATAAAAGGCCAGTCTTTTTCCCACTTCACAGGTTGCAGATGGATAATTCTTCCTCCCGCATCCACATCCTGAAAGTGATAAAACCAGTCTTCTCCGGAAGGTGTATCTACCCACGCTCCCTGATGCGGACCGTTTATTTTTGTGGAACCCTGTTCCAGCACAATTTTTTCTTCGTAAGGACCATATATATTTTTTGATCTTAACACCAATTGCCAACCTGTAGCAACGCCGCCTGCCGGAGCAAAAATATAGTAATAGCCGTTTCTTTTATACATTTTAGGACCTTCAACGGTGGGATGAGCATCGTGACCATCGAAAACATGAATGCCTTTATCCAGCACTTTTGTTCCTTCCTGATTCATTTTATTTAATGTTAAAATGCTTTTTACTCCGGCTCGGCTTCCCGCCCAGCCGTGAACAAGATAAGCGTTTCCGTCTTCATCCCAGAACGGACAGGAATCTATCAGTCCTTTTCCTTCCATTACCAAAACAGGTTCTTCCCACTTTCCTAAAGGATCTTTGGTTTTCACCATATAGATTCCGAAATCGGGATCGCCCCAATAAATATAAAATTCGCCGTTGTGAAATCTCATACTCGGCGCCCAGACTCTAGTCATGGTCGGAAGATTTTTTTTATTATTTTGAATAATGTTTTTTTAATTTAACTATTTGATTTCCAATTAATTGTATTTCTGTTTTGGTTTTTA
>NZ_QEHP01000099.1:0-8302 GCF_003094695.1 Chryseobacterium sp. HMWF035
ATCTCCACCAGTGCTTTTGTCCTCTTCGGATTAACGTGCATAATTTATTAAAATATATCCTGAATTTCACCAACTATTTTTCAGTACATTACCTTTTTGGTTTCGGCGGCATCTTCGATGCCGCCGAAACTTTTAAACTG
Organism: Chryseobacterium sp. HMWF035; assembly: GCF_003094695.1. Classification (NCBI taxonomy): domain Bacteria; kingdom Pseudomonadati; phylum Bacteroidota; class Flavobacteriia; order Flavobacteriales; family Weeksellaceae; genus Chryseobacterium; species Chryseobacterium sp. HMWF035. The sequence continues at coordinate 141 of NZ_QEHP01000099.1, forward strand.
TATTTACATTATATTTTATCATCTTCAAGCAGTTCTCTTGCCTGATATTCCTGAACCAGATCAATCGCATTCGAAATCACATCACTTAAAGCAGTAATGAATGTTCCTTCTTCAGCCATTCCCATGGCATGTTTTAAGGCGTCAATTTCTTTAGGAATCGTTTCATAGCTTATATTTTTTCCTGAACTCTGCATTCCTTCAATAATCAATCCGTTGATTTCATCTTCCGTTCTTCCGCGAAGATGCTTTTCGTTTCGGATGATGATGTGATCGAACATTCTTCCGGCAATTTTTCCGCATTCTCTGATATCGTTGTCTCTTCTGTCTCCGACTCCCGAAATAATGCCTATTTTTTTTGTAGCTTCTACATTTTTAAGATAATCTTCAATTGCTTCGTAACCTGCCGGATTGTGTGCAAAATCAATTAAAACTTTAAAATTTTTAAACTTAAAAACATTAAGTCTTCCCGGAGTAAGCTGTGCACTCGGAATAAAAGTTCGTAAAGAATTTGATATATCTTCAATTCCGAATCCGTAGAGATAAGATGCTAAACTCGCTGCCAAAACATTCTCGATCATAAATTTAGCCTTCCCTTCCATTGTGATCGGGAAATCTTTTGCCTTTCCGATCCTGATCTTCCAGTCTCCTTTCTTAATGGTGACAAATCCTTCTTCATACACGCAGGTAATCTTTCCTTCTTTTGCAAATTTCCTGATGTGCGGATTGTTCTCGTCCATACTGAAAATAGCTACATTGGAATGAAGATCGTTAACGATTCTCATGGAATATTCGTCATCGGCATTCATCACGCTCCATCCGTTTTTCTTTACGCTGTCCAGCACTACCCTTTTTACTCGGGTAAGATCTTTCAGGTTATGAATATCGTTCATCCCCAAATGATCTTCCTTGATATTGGTTAAAACACCGATATCGCACTGAGAAAATCCTAAACCGGAACGTAAAATTCCACCTCTTGCAGTTTCCAGAACGGCAAATTCTACGGTTGGATCTTTCAGGATAAATTCAGCGGAAAGAGGTCCTGTTGTATCTCCTTTCGTTAACATCGTGTTTTGAATATAAATTCCGTCCGATGTGGTGAAACCTACTCTGTAACCGTTGCTTTTAACAATATGCGAAATTAATCTTGTTGTGGTTGTTTTACCATTGGTTCCAGTTACGGCAATAATTGGGATCGTAAAAGGTTTTCCCTGCGGATACAGCATATCTACAACGGGAGCCGCAACGTTTCTCGGCAACCCTTCACTTGGAGCCAAATGCATTCTGAATCCCGGAGCTGCGTTCACTTCAATGATGGCACCGCCGCTTTCTTTTAAAGGCTGGGTTAAATTTTCAGCCATAATATCAATTCCGCAGACATCAAGACCAATGATTTTTGAAATCCTTTCAGCCATGGTAATGTTTTCCGGATGTACCATATCGGTAACATCTATGGAGGTTCCTCCTGTAGAAAGATTGGCAGTTGATTTCAGATAAACGATTTCTCCTTTCTGCGGAACCGTTTCCAGAGTGTACTGAAGCTTTTCAAGAAGTTCAGTTGTATCTTTATCGATCAGGATTTCAGTTAACACATTTTCGTGTCCGTATCCTCTTCTCGGATCTTTATTTTCTTTATCAATTAATTGCTGAAGGTTCAGTTCGCCGTCTCCCATAACGTGGGCAGGAACTCTTCTTGCGGCTGCAACCATTTTATTATTGATGACCAAAACCCTGAAATCGTATCCTGTAATGTATTTCTCAACAATTACTTTTCTTGAGTATTTCTGAGCGTGTTCCAGACCTATTTTCGCAGATTCCCAGTCGTTTACATTAATTGAAGAGCCTTTTCCGTGGTTTCCGTCCAGTGGTTTGATAACGACAGGATAGCCAATTTTTCTAATGACACTGTTCAGTCCTTCTTCATCAACGACCAAATCTCCTATCGGAACAGGAATTGCCGCATCATGGAGCATTTTTTTGGTTAATTCTTTATTACAGGCAATATCTACCGCAATTGAGCTCGTATTTCCTGTAATGGTCGCCTGAAATCTCTGTTGATTCACGCCATAACCCAACTGAACCAAAGAGTTGGTTCCCAGACGAATCCATGGAATTCTTCGGGAAACGGCTTCTTCCACGATACTTCCTGTAGAAGGACCGAGACGCACTCTTTCCCTTATTTCTTTTAGTTTTTTTATACAGGCATTCAAATCGTACTCTTCCCCTTTTATTAAAGCTTCAGCAATTTTCACCGACTCTTCGGCTGCGTAAATTCCTGCATTTTCTTCGATATAGTTGAATACGACATTATACACTCCCGGAGTTTTTGTTTCACGCGTTCTTCCGAAACCAACGTCCATTCCTGCTAAAGTCTGGATTTCCAAAGCGATATGCTCAATAACGTGTCCCATCCATGTTCCCGTTTCGATACGGTGAAAAAAACCGCCTTCTACTCCTTCGGAACATCTGTGAGAGAACAAAGAGGGAATCAGTTTTTCTATTCTTTCTCTGAAGCCGTCAATTTTATTGGTTGGGAAATTCTCCATTTCTTCGAGATCCAATCTCATCTGTATCAGTTTCTTCCTTCTGATGCTCCAAATGTTTGGTCCCCGTAACGCCTGTATCTTCTCAATTTTCATAGTCTATTTGCATTTTTTTAATAGTTAACAATAACTCCATTTATTCAAAGATAATGTAAAACCCGAAACGAAACTATACCACAGTTAAACATTTATTAAAAAATGAATAAAAAATATTAAAATCTCAATACAATTAAAAAGAATTTAGAGATTTTTAAAAGTTAGTTGCAAATAGTAGGTAGTATAATTGTGCTTTAACATAATTATAATCCTTCATCTCTTTTTGTTTTCCACCATTGTCTAAGTTCTATTATTTTAGGTTCTCCGATGTTTATTAATCCTTTTCCAGAATCTAGTTTTTTGATTTCCGTTTCAAGTTTGTATTTACTGCTTGGTGTTCCTACAAAATTACTGATTGCCTTATAATCTTTGTTTTGAACATTCAAGCAAATTGGTAATTTAACTTGTGAAGCAAAATCAAAATCTTTTGTTTTATAATCTTCAACTCCTTGAGATAACATAACAACAATAACTCCTTTTGATCTTAAAAGTCTCAGTAAATCTTCAAGTGCTTTTCTTGCGTTTTTATTTTTTAGATAAATATGAGCTTCATCAATTACGATTACATATCTAACTGGGAAAATATGCTCTTTCGGTTCGCAGTCATTTGTAGAAGTAAAATATGAATTAAAATATCTGAGCAAAAGGAATACAACTAACTGACGTAATGTGTCAGAAAGAGCTGGTGGTAAATTCAAATATAGACTTTTGCTTAAAACATCAGGATTATTTGGATCACAATTAAAAATGTTAGTAGATAAATCTCTTATTACTGAGTACAAAGTATCTTGTCTAATTCCGTTTTCTTCATAGTAACTTTCTAAATCTACAAATAATTCAGCGATAGTTGGATAGTAACCATTTTTCCTGTCAAGTAAATCATTAATTAAGCTTATCAAAATATTTTCTTGGCTAACACCCATTCTTGGAACGAATGTAGAAATAGTATCTACAAATGCACGAATACTAAAAGGTCTTTGTCTTTCATCTAAATTTATAGATAAGAAAGGATTAAAGTCAACTCCGCCATCATTGACAATATCGACAAATTCAGCTTTTGTTACTTCTAAAAATGGTTTTAGCTGCTCTGGATTTCCTTCTCCTTTATAATCAAAAAATATAAATTTCAATTCATTGTTTGAGTTTTTAGAAATTTGATAAAGAATGTCTTTTATTAGTTGAGTTTTTCCCGAACCAGCCATTCCCGCAATTGCAATATTTCTATTGTCAAATTCTCGAAGATCATTAATTTTAATTACAAGTGGTTCATCATTTTCTGATTTCCCAATTTCAAATGATAACAATTCTTGAAACTCTTTAACTTCTGATTTTTTAACATTATTAGAAATATGAGTTGTATTTGATCTTAAAGTCAATCCCTTTTTTATTGGTTTTAATAGAATATCTATATGATTCCCTTTCGTAATTTCTCCATTTTCTACATTTTCATTCCACATCTTTAAACCGTGATTAAGATGAAGTTTAAAAAGTTTTACAAACTCATCTTCAAAAGTATTTTTACTATAATGTTGATCCAATATTGATTTGTATATAATAACATTTGATGTATCATTGATGAGTGTTCCAAAAAGAGCTTTATCGTCTCTAAATTCTTTTCCATCAGATTTCGGAATATTTTCATTTTCTAAATCAAAATATTTGCCTGTTTGCAAGCTTAATGCAAATGCAATACGAGGAGCAATTCCCTCATTTTTGAAGCCATATAAACTTTTTAGATTATACAGAATTTCATCGTTTTCTTTACTTAATGTTATTCTCATAATTGTGGAAATAGCCGTTTGTTAAATTAGTATTTGCTCCATCATTTACCAAAAGATATGACTTCGCTATATTTTCTGAAATATCTCTAAATCGTTTAGGTGTAATCTCGCTATTGGTTGAAAAAAGTACCACTTGTTCTGATAAAGCAGGATAGTATTTTTTAGTAATACTGTCTCTGTGTTCTTCATCAAGTCTTCCTAATGGTGTATCAATGAAAATTGGTAAACTTTGAATTGATTCATTCAGGATAGCTTTAATTAAACACGAAATGTAAATTTGCTTTTCTCCTGATGATAAACTTTCTTTTCTGATTTCGTTATCGTCTTGGTCAAGTAAAGTAATTTTCATTCCTTGTCCGGAAGCCAAAATTGTAACTTTGACATCTTCAATAAACTTGCTGTTGTTTTCTTCGCTTGAAAGTTTGTGCATCAATGTTTTTAATTCTATAAGAATTGTTTTTTCTAAACTGTCTTTATGTCTGTTCTTTTGTTCTTCTAAAAAAGTATTGAGTGTGTCAATATATTTTTCAGTTTCTTTGATTTTTAATTTGTTTTGAGCGTTAATTTCAACTTTACTTCTAAGTGTTACAAGTTCTTGATTAAATCTAGTTATATCTTTCTTTATTTTATTTATTTGTTGAGTATTTTCACCAATTTTTCTATTGTACTCAGTAGTTTTGTTTTCGGCAGTTTCTTTTTTAGCCAAATAATCTAAAACTATATCATCAACTAAATCTGCATCTACTTTATTAAGGATTTTCATTAATTCAGATTTTCTTGAATTAATGAAATTAAATTCCTCAATAGTACTTTGAAATAAGTCGCTCGATTGAGAATGAACAAGATTAATTGCGTCAGAAATTAAATTCTTTTCAGCGTTATTCAAATCGTGTTCAAATTCCAATTCTTGATAATCACTTTCGGTATTATACAATTCACTTCCTAAACGTTTTGCTTTTTCGTAATAGAAACTTTTGTCCCTGAAAGACATTGTTGAATTTTCAGGATCAGGAGGTCTATTGAAAAGTAATTCAATGAAGTTTTCTATTTTTTCACAATTCTCTATTGATGATTTTTGAGAAATTTCGTTTGCTTCTTGAATATAAATATGCTTTTTTACTTCTTCAAGTTTTCCAGCCAAAATTGTTAAAGGAATAGTTTCGCTTAATTGAGTAAATCTTTCATTAAGCTCTATTTCCTTTGACTTTAATTTATCAATTTCAGTAACTATGCTTTCTCTGTCAAAATTAGAACTACCTTGTTTGCTGTTTTGTGAAATTAAGCTGTCAAATTTTCTAATTTCTTTTTTTAGATCATCTATTTCTTTGAGCTTTTCAGCATTTTCTTCTTCAAGTTTTTCAATTTCCAAATTTGATAACTCAATAGCTTTTTCTTTATCAATTATTTGCTCTTGAAGATTTCTTGTTGCTCCTTCCTTTTTTAAAGTATTAATATAAAACTCAAAATCATCAATTAGTATTTCGTAACTATCTAATCCTAATATTTTTCCAAGTGCATCATTTATAAAACTTCCTTCTTCTTTTATTGATAAATTGGCTATTTCAGCAATTTTTTCTGCATCAAAAAACACAAACTTTGCTGCATCTATTGGAATAATGTAATCGTTGATAAAATTAAACTTGTCTTCTTCATTATCAAATATTTCTATATTTGATATCGGGTCGACAATGGAAAGTTTTTCTTCCGTTGTTGATGTATTTCTTGACCGAATTATCAATACTTTATCTGCATTTGGTGATAGGTTAGAGATTTCGGATAATTCGATTTCTTCAACCAAAATACTAACTGAAAAAGTATCAATTCCTTCTTTTTGTGCAGACCAGTTTATTGATTGTTGCATAAAGGAAGAATAGTTTTTCTCTTTCTGAATTTCTTTCTTGAAATTGTCATCTATTTGAGAAATTTTCTCTCCATACAAACACCAAACAATTGATAGTAAAAAGTTCGTTTTACCATATCCGTTTTTACCACCAATTACTACAATATTCTTTTCGTCATTAGTAAATAAATCAAAATCAACAGTTTGATAATACTGTCTGAAATTGTTGATTTTTATATTGGAAAATTTCATTTTATAGCTTTTTCGATTACATCAACAATTTTTTGCTGATGGTAGTTTATACGTTTTATTTTTTTGGCTTTGACAGAATCTAATAAAGATTCTAAAGATTTGTAATCAACTCCTTTGGTAGAACAAATCTCCTTTAGTCTTTCATTTTGATGTACTTTGTTATCTTTTATTTTCATAAACTTAGATTTTTAAATATTTGACATACTTTTGAAAAATAAGATTTTTCATGATTATCCAGCTCATCATTATCATATAATTTTCTTTGTTTGTAAAAGAATTGATAAAGGTTTTCTTCTCCTTGCTTGTTTGCATCTGGTAATCTTTGCTTATCTTTAATGAATTCAAGAAGCTCATCATATTTCTCTGTTGAGTTTAATCTTCTTCTACCATTTATTAGAGGAAATTTTTCAAAAACTTCAATAATTAGTTTACTTTTTTGTTCGTCTAAATCTCTTATTCTTATTTTTCTTTTTTGAACATTAAGCCACCTATAAAGCCTAATTTCTTCTTCTGGAACTCCATTAGAAAAAGGTAATCTATTTTCAAGTAAAAGAAATTTTTGTAAATCTTCATATCTCTCTTCCCAAGAATTTCGATCAATAATATCAGAGTTTTTTAGTATTTCAAAATCTTCAGAATAATTTTTCTTCTTTAGTCCAACATAAGAATTTTTAAAGAAACTATAGGTTTCAGATTCATCTATTCTAAGGTTATAGTAGATGCTTTTTTCATTGGAATTTGGTCTGTATTTTAATACATGTTCTGTGATTTCTGAAATGTGTTTTGGATTATCAGATTGCTCAAGTAATTCAGTTGAAATACTTCTTATAGTTCCTCCTCTAAAATCCTCTATTTCATTTTCCCATTTTTTTAAGCCAAAAACACTTGTTCTGCCAATCGGTACAAATCCGTCTTTCCTTTTCATTGAAGCACGAACTTTCTTCTCGTCTGTTTCGTAGTTAGGATGTAGCTCCTTTATTTTTTTTGTAATTTCTTCAACTTTAGAAGGTTTTCCGAGATTTTCAAGTGCTTCACAAGAATATTCAAATGCTTGTTTGATTGTGTTTTTTTTGAAAATTATATTATCATCTACATCAAGATATAAAGCAAATTCATCATTGATTATTTTTTCGGCAACAGGAAATGCTGGTTCAATTACTTCTATATCTAAATCATCTATAAATCTCGACAAATAACTTTTTAAATTGAAAGAATAAGTCTCCTCAATTCTATCGTTTAATCTTCTGTCTATATCATTAGCAAATGATATGAAATCAATTTTAGAAAGCTTTTTATTGAATATGTAAAAATTATTCCAGTTATGTCGATTTTTGTTGTTGAAGTATTTAGGCTGCAAAATATCTTCGATATTGCCAATTATTGAAAAATTGTCATTTAAATAAACCGCAAGTATGTAGGAAATAAATTCTTTTGAAAAATTGGTTTTATTTCGTATATTAATTTGACTTACCAGATTTTCCTTTACTTCGATTATATCTAAAGATAAATCAATACCATAATTTTGAAATAAATCATCATTGAAATTTTTAATAAATGATAACTTTTCAAATAATTCATTAATACAATCTTTTCGTATTTGTCTAACACGCTCTCTTGATAAATTATTTTTTATTGCAATTTCTTCAAGAGTTC
>NZ_QEHP01000100.1:0-9885 GCF_003094695.1 Chryseobacterium sp. HMWF035
TATTTACAAGTTAAATCGAAGATATTTTGGAGAAAAGTTATTTGAAAGGCTGATTATTGCTAATATCACAGCTTTAGGTTAGAAAACGGATATTCAATAATAAAATGATTAAAAATTTAAATGGATAGACTATGAAAAAACATTTATTCCCTTTATTTCTGTTGTTGATGGGCGCAAACGCTTCTGCGCAGCAGGATTTTTTTGCTTTGGTCGGAAAAGATACTCAGAGTATTGTTTTCAATGATTTCCGTGCCATCGACGGAACAAGCGGAACTTCCGGAGAACAGATTTTTAATGCAGATTCTTCTGCAAGAGTTTTCTCACAGAGCAGAAACGGTGCTGTAAACGAGGATAAAAATACCTACAATAACGCGCAGGCTGTAAATATGGCAACACTGGCTTATGATTCTTACAATAATAATTTGATCTATATGCCGATGTTTTCTTCCAATATTTATGTTTTAAATGCCAAAACAAAGGAAATTACATTGGTGGAAAACAGTGTGGCAAGAGTTACTTCGTGTGACATCAATTCTCATGTAACGAGAATGACAACAGGTTACGACGGAAATATTTACGCGATCAACAATTCCGGGACGCAATTTTTGCAGATCAGCAGAAAAGGAAATCAATATGTGGTTAACGATTTGGGGATCATTAAAGATGACGCTTCCAACGGAAAAAATTCTTTTACCACCATTGAAACAGGTTTCGGAGGGGATATGATTGCGGATGCAGAAAATAATTTCTATGTTTTTTCGGCTTCGGGAAATGTTTTCAAACTTTCTCCAAAGGAAATGAAGGCTAAATTCATAGGAAAAATTGCCGGAATTCCTGAAAATTATTCGGTAAACGGATCTGCCGTAAATTCAAAAGGAAAAGTAGTGATTGCAAGTGCAAAAGGTGCTCCTCTTTATGAAGTGGATCTAACTACTTTACAGGCAAAACCGCTTGGAGGAGAACAGAATCTGCATATTTATGATTTGGCAAGTAAATATTTTGCGAATGATAAAGCCGTTTCTAATAATGCTTATGCCAATCTGGATATTTATCCGACAAGAGTGGATGAAAAGCTGATCAACGTGAATGTAAATGACAAAGCCGTAAAAGGAAACATTAAACTGAATGTTTTCGATTTGTCAGGAAAAAATGTAATGAAGCAGAATTTATCCGTAAAAGACGGTTCATTAAATCAACAGGTTTATCTTAAAAATCTGATCAGCGGAGCTTATCTGGTAAACATTACCGACGAATCCGGAAAAGTATTATTAAACAAGAAAATTTTAGTTACAGAATAATCTTTAACTTTGTATAAAGCTTAGAAACCTTTTCAGACATTTTGAAAAGGTTTTTTTAATGAATATTTGATATTCAATAAGTTTTATTTTTCAGGATTATAATGTATTTTTATAAAAAAATATAAATGAAGCTATACTTTAATGTAGGTTACAGTGCGAAAGTCGGAGAGAATCTGCAATTGATGATCAAAGATGAAGGCTCTGTACATCAGACTCATGCTATGTTTTACGGAGAAAACGGATTGTGGAAGTGTGAGGTGGATTACTTTTCCAAAACCATATCATATCACTATCAGCTTATCGATGAAAGAGGAAATATTCTTCGCGAGGAGTTTGTTCCGCATCATCTTACTTTTCCGCACAATTACAAGGAATTTGTGGTTTTTGACGAATGGAATAACAAAAATTTCCCTGAAAACTACCTCAATAATAAAATTCTCTATAACAAGCTGAATACATTCAAGCCGGAAAAAGTTTCTGTGCTGAAGAAGCATACGCATTTATTCAGAATAGAAGCTCCGATTTATAATCCGGACTGGAAAATTGTTGTATTCGGAAGTACGGCTTCATTAGGAAATTGGGACTACGAAAAGGCGATCCATCTGTCTCAGACCGATTTCGGCATTTGGGAAACCTCTCTGGAAATTCCTGAAAACGAATTTATTCAATATAAATACTGTCTTTACGATGCCGGTAAAGGCAAAGTAATCGATGTGGAAACAGGCGAAAACAGATTTGCTCTTCCCAATCAGTCGAAGGACGTTTTACAGATTGTTTCGGATCATTATTTCAAATTCAAACTGTATCAGATGTATCACGATGCTGGAGTTGCGGTTCCTGTTTTCTCTCTGAGAACGGAAGACGGTTTCGGTGTTGGTGAATTTTCCGATATGAAAAAACTGGCAGACTGGTCAAAAGAAACCAATCTCGGAATTATCCAGATTCTGCCGATCAACGATACAACGGCAAATTATTCATGGACAGATTCTTATCCTTATGCGGCAGTTTCTGTATATGCGCTTCATCCGCAGTATATTTCCCTTGAAAATCTCGATATTGCGTTACCGAAAGATTTAATTGAAGATTATCAGGCTGAAAAGTCAGAGCTAAATTCATTAGAATTAATAGATTACGAAAAGATGATTTCCGGAAAATGGAAATATCTGAAAGCCGTTTTCAATGAAGATAAAGAAAAGATTTACAAGGATAGAAACTTCAAGAAATTCATCAAAGACAACGAGAGCTGGCTTCTTCCTTATGCAGCATTCTGTGTACTGAGGGACAAATACAAGACTCCGAATTTCAACGAATGGAAAACGCATAAAAAATACATTGGAGGAAAGGTTTCTACATTTTTTTCAGCAAAAAGTAAAGATTATGATGCTTCTATGCTTCATGCATGGGTTCAGTATCAGCTTCATAAACAATTAAAGGATGCGATTGATTATACGCATAACCTCGGAATTTCCGTAAAAGGGGATCTGCCGATCGGAATCTACAGACATTCTGTGGAAGCATGGACAGAACCTGAACTTTTCGGAATGGATTTTCAGGCAGGAGCACCGCCGGATCAGTTCACCGAATTGGGGCAGAACTGGGAATTCCCTACCTACAATTGGGAAGCCATGAAAGCTGATGATTACAAGTGGTGGAAAAACAGGTTCAAAGCATTGGAACAGTATTTTGATGCGATGAGAATCGACCATATTTTAGGGTTTTTCAGAATCTGGAGAATGCCGGTTTCTGCAACTCAGGGAATTTTAGGGTATTTTTATCCTGCCGTTCCTATTACGCTGGAAGAATTCAGTGCAAGACATATTCCTTTTAATTTCGACAGATACTGCAAACCATTTATCAATGATCAGATTCTCTGGAAATATTTAGGCGAAAACAGCGGAAAAGCGCTTGAGTTCATCAATAACAACCAGAACGGAACCTATTCATTTAAAGAAGAATTTAATACACAGCGTAAATTAGCTGACTTTTTTAAGAAAAATCCACAAGGTTCCATTGAAGATCAGTTGATTTCTCTTTGTGCCAATGTTTTATTTTTAATTGAGGAACGAAACGGACAGGTTGTTTATCATCCGAGATTTAATGTGTACAACACAGAATCTTACAAATATCTTTCGGATTGGGAGAAAAAATCCATTTATGACCTGTATCACGACTATTTCTTCAAAAGACAGGATCATCTTTGGTATGAAAAAGCGATGGAGAAACTTCCGATGATTCTTAATGCTACAGAAATGTTGATCTGTGGAGAAGATTTAGGTCTTGTTCCGGACTGTGTTCCTGTTGTGATGGATGAACTGGCGATTATTGCTTTAAAAGTGCAGAGAATGCCTTCAGATAATATTCCTTTTTACAACCCAAAAGATGCAGGTTATCTGAATGTGGTGACCGCTTCCTCACACGACAGCTCAACGTTGAGACAGTGGTGGAAAGAAGATCCGGCGCTTACGCAAAAGTATTTCAATCAGCAGTTGGTACAGTATGGAAAAGCTCCGGAAGAACTGGATCCTCATTTAGCTGAAATTATAATGAAGCAACATCTTTATAATGACTCAATGTTAGCAATTTTTCCGATTCAGGAGTTTTTAGCAACGGATAAAAATCTTAGCAATCCTAAAATGGATAATGAAAGAATCAACAATCCCGCAGTTTTTCCACATTACTGGAGATACAGAATGCATCTTAATCTGGAAGATCTGAAAGAGCAGAAAGATTTTAATCAAAAAATAGCTTATTGGATTAAAGACAGCGGAAGAATATAAATTTAACATTTGATTATCAATTAGTTAATAATAAATTAAAAGAAGTTGGATCGAAAGATTTAACTTCTTTTTTTTATTTATATCCAAAAGATAGAAGTAGAAATTCGACTATATTAACCAATTAACGACTATAGAAATGAAAAAAATATTAATCAGTTTTGCTTTGGGCATGGCGACTCTATCGTTTGCTCAGCAGTATCCGAATAATGGTTGGGAAGATGACGGCTATTATCAGAATGACGGAGGATATTACAGTGATGAAGACGATCAGAATTATTTTCCGGACGATTATTACTACAATTATCCGCAGGATTATTATCCACAGGATTATTACCAGACCAATTACAATGATTACAGGAACAGCATTATAAGCATCAACTGGAATGGCTTTTTTGCCCAAAACAGACTGAATCGTTGGCAGATAGATCAGATCTTAAGGCTGAATAATCTGTATGTAAGTTTCTCCACATGGAATAATTTCTACAGATACAATCCGGACAGATGGTATTATGACAGATTCTATGCTTTGGAAAGAATTATGGGACCGAGAGTTTTCGTGGTATTCCAGAATAATTATTACAGAGGGTACAGTCCGGTAGTTTATTTTCAGAATTACCGAAGAACGCATTATGCAGGAATTTGCAGACCAATGCCGCGCTACAGAAATGTAAATATCAATATTTACAGAGTAGACAGAGCCAGATTCCGTAGATATGATAATCCGACCTTTAATATTGTAAGAGGAAGCGACAGACCGAACAATGGTTTCCGTGGAGGTGTAAGAGACGGTAATAACGGTGGTTTCCGCAATCAGACCGAAAACAGAAACAATAATCCGGTTTTTAGAAACGATAACGGAGTAAGAAATAACGGAGGTTTCCGTAGTGGTAATGAAGCGGGGGGAACAAGAAGCAGCGGAGGTTTCAGAAACGACAGAACGGAAAACAGCGGAACCAGAGGTGGCGGTTTCAGAGGAGGAGAAGTAAGAAGAGAAGAAGCTCCCAGAATAGAAAACAATGGAGGAGGTTTCAGAAATAACGGCGGATTCCGTAGAAATGAAAATGCTGCTCCGAGAGAACAGAACAGAGGAGGAGGAGAAAGCAGAGGAAACGGCGGCTTCCGAACCGGATTTGCAAAAAATTAATTTTCATATATTATATTTAAGTGGTGTGAGGGCAGATATTTATGATCTGCTCTTTTTTTTTAAATTTATCATTAAATATTTTATATTAAAATTTAACATTTTTTATGAGGTTTATCTTTTAACTTTCTTTTTAACTAATAATCAAAAAGATGTATAACAATTAATTAAAGATTTAAAAAAAATGAAAAAGTTAGTTTTAGCAATAGCATTTATCGGAATGGGAAGTTTTGCAATGGCACAGCAGACAACTCCGACACCTCAGGACAGACAGGCCAAAAGAGCGGAAATGAAAGAAAAATTTCAGCAGAGAGAACAGGAACATATGGCGCAGATGCAGAAAGATTTAAATTTAAATCAGGCTCAGATAGATAAAATTAAAGCACTTCACGAAAAAAGAAAAGCTGAAATGAAAGCTGATTTTGAGAAAAACAAAGATCAGAGACAGGCAAAAAGAGCACAGATGGATGCCGATATGAAACAGATTCTTACTCCTCAGCAATATGATAAATGGCAGGTGGACAGAAAAGCAAAAATGGAGCAGAGAAAAGTGGCAATGAAAGAAAGAGGAATGAAAGGTGGAAGAATGCACAAACCAATGAACACGTCGGCTCCGGATGCAAATTAAGTAGTTTATAATTTTGATTTTTTAATGTGTAAGAGGACGGGATTTATTCCGTCCTTTTTCATTAAATTCTATTAAAACTTTTGATTTCGGGGTTTTATTCCCTAATTTTGACTGAAAATTTACGAATTATGGTTAGCGAAAGAATTGCAAAATTAATTAACGAACAAATAGCCCACGAACAATACGCTGCACAATATTATCTTTCTATGTCTGCATGGTTTTCCAGTAAAGATCTGGACGGGATTGCCAATTATTTTCGTGTACAGAGCAAAGAAGAATTAATGCATGCTGATAAGATGTTCGACTATTTAAATGATGTAGGCGGAGAAATCATCATTGGTGAAATCGCAAAGCCGCCCCACGAATTTGCAAACGCAATCGATATTTTTGAAAAAGCTTTGGAACACGAGAAAAAAGTGACCAAAAGTATTTTTAATATCGTGAAAAATGCAAATGACGAAGGTGATTTTGCAACAACTTCTTTTCTGCAGTGGTTCATCAACGAGCAGGTAGAAGAAGAAGCAAGCGCATCTCAGTTGGTTACCAAAATCAAAATGGTAAGCGATAATCCATCCGCTTTATATCTCTTTGATCAGGAATTGGCGCAAAGAGTTTTTGCACCGGATACAACAGCTTAATATTTATTTTACAGCATAAAAAACGAAAAGAGCAGAAATTTCTGCTCTTTTTTATTGATAATTATATTTAATTCTTAATGTTTTACTATCAGATGGATAGATTTTTTCTCAGAATTAGCGAGAATACTTACTACGTAAACTCCATTCGGAAGATCGTTAATAGAAAATACTTTTCTGCTGATTCCTTTTCTTAAAGATTCGGATTCTGAAATCGTTTTAAGTGTTTTTCCGTTATAATCTGCCAATACGATATTTACTTTTGCATCTTTAGCCAGATTAAATTCTAAAGTAGCATTGGAAGAAGCCGGATTTGGAGATAATTTCACGTCCTGTAAAATGGCAGACTGAGTTTTTGCCTGTCTGCATTTGTCGTCGCAGAATTGCTCTCCGTCTGAAGGTTCTTTCTGGTTGATGGTAATCAGGAAATGACAAACACTTCCGTACAACTCATCAGGACTTCCTGTAATGGATTGAGTAGCGGCAAAATCATAGCTTTCCGGTGAAGTAATGCTTGTGTTTTCCTGTTGGAAACTAAGCGCAACAGGGAAATATTCTCCTGCTTTCAGCCTGATATTTTTAAGGGAAGCGTTCTGAAGATCTGTGATGATAAATTCATGTTCATTGTAATTCAGCACCTGCATTCCTTCCATTACTTTTCCTCCGTTTTCCCATCTTTCCCAGGCTATATCATTTAGTTTTACTACAATATTTCCTACGCTTTTGAAAGGCACGTTAGAATCTTTTACCAAATTGAATTTAACATCAAAATTCTTTTCAAAATCAAAATAATTTCCGAAGAAGAATCCTGATTTTTTAGGGAAAGTTCCGCTTAAGCTTACCAGTCTTGTATTTCGGGTTACAACGTTATTGTTATTGGTAACATTTGGCTGAATAGGAGCATTCGGACCCGGATTTTCGTTGTACATCGGATCTCCCGGAGATACAATTCTGCCTAAGAAACAAACCTGATTATCGGTAAGACCTCCATAAATTGCAGGATCTACAGGATTCCATTTGGCATCAATAATGTAAGTTTGTCCCGGAGCCAGAGCCGGAATTTTGAATCCCTGACCTGTTGCATACGTATTCGAGGCATTAAATCCTGTATACGGAGTAGTAAGTTCTCCACCTGCCGAAAAACCGTTAATTAACTGTATTCCGTTCCATGAGTTTGGCCATGTTTCGCCGGTAGATCCCATCGTCCAGTATAATCTTGCAAAACTTGGGGCTGAAGTTGTACAGCCGATATTTCGAACTCTGAATCTCATCACGTTAAATCCTGGTCCAAGATATCCCGGATCCTGATGGGTAAAGTTTAATAGAGAGCTGTTGGTACGTCTGTTCCAGATATCAGGACTCTGATAAATATTTGCCCATGTCGTTGCAGAAGGGTTAGGTTCCAGACCGATATCCGCAGAACTGTCGAATGCAGCAAGACTGAATGTTGATTTAGCTCTTTGAACTGCCGCATAAGCATTTACCAATCCATATCCCATCTGGCTATTCCATGTTCCGTTTGGTCTTCCTGAAGTGGAGGCATAAGCATAAAGATCTGTTCTTACCTTTTGAGCAGTCTGTTCTATAATATCTCTTACCTGTTGAGCGGTTAAACAAGGGTTTGCAGATAAAATTAAGGCAGCTACACCGGCAATAACAGGACATGCAGAAGATGTTCCGTTAAAATCAGGAGTATAGTCTGAAGCATTATATCCATTGCCTCCCTGTCTGTCTGTGGTAGGCATTTTCACACCGGGAGCCATAATGTCGAGCTGGCTTCCGTAGCAGCTTCCCCACCAGTTTTCTCCGTCACATGAGCCCGGATTTTTTCTTTCACCACAAGGACTTAATGCTCCAACCACCAATATCTGTGGATTCCAGCTTCCGGGATATCTGATCGTGGTATTGTTTTCATTACCTGCAGCAAAAACCACAACCATCCCTTTTCCGCCCCTGCCGTTTACCAAAGCGTTGGTAATTCCGTTTTCGATTATGGTGGAAGGTGCATATCCTCCCCATGAATTGCTGATTACATCTACGCCATTTGCTGTAGCCCAGTTGAAACCATTAGCCAATTGTTGAGCTGTATCAGCAAAGGTAAGATTAATACTGATAGAAATTAATTTTGTATTGGGAGCCACGCCGCTGATTCCTAAATTGTTGTTTTGAACGGCTCCGGCAATTCCTGCACAGGCGGTACCATGACTTCCTCTTACCACAGAAGGTGAAGTATTGGTCTGCGCATCATATCCTGATCCGAAAACATTCGCGGCAAGATCCGGATGATTCATTTCGAAACCATGATCAAAGATTGCTGTTTTCACGTTGGCTCCGGTGGATAAAGTCCATGCCGATTCCGCTTTTATATCAATTCCCGCATAAGAAGCCCCAAACTGTCCTGTATTTTTCAGTGACCACTGATTGGGATAAGAAGGATCTGCCGTAGCTTCCAGATTGTGATACATAAATTCCGGTTCCGAAGCTTCAAAAGATCCGGTTTCGTAAAATAAAGCGGACATTTCTATTGCCGTAGGAAGAGTGGAATTTTTAGAACATGAAATCGTAAACCAAAGTGGCATATATTCGTTATAGCCTAATACTTCCACGTTGTTTTTCTGTGCTAATTCATTCAGAAGTTTGAGGTCATTTTTTGATTTCAGTTTTACATAGAAATTATTAGACATTCCCATTTTTTGTTTTTCACCGCTTATAAAACAAGGGGATGCAACCAGTACATTGGGATTTTTGTTTTTTTCAGCGATATTGGCAATGTATTGTTCGTCTGAAATATTGGCGTCGGATTCAATTTCTACATAATAGCTTTTTTTGTCGCTTACCACTTTTTTCCCATCATTCAAAAGAGAATTTTTGGTAAAATTTTCAACAATCGGGGTGGTTGTTTTAAAATTTCTTACAACATCTGTATTGGTAGATGAAATGGCAATTGATGATTTGTCTAACTGAAGGAAATATTTTTTCCCTTTGTAGTAATAAAAATACTTAGAAGCTGTTTGTGCGCTTATGCTCAGGATCATGAACAGCGATAAGATGAATGTAAATATTCTAATTTTCATAATACTTTGTTTAATGGTTAAAAATTTTTTTAATGATCAGGTTTTTAATCTAAGGTGGTTTGAATAGAATTTCTGGCATAATTCATGTATTTGATATTAATAAGAATTTAATTTTTAAAATACTAATAGTCAGTGCTTTAAAATAGATTTTATTAAAGGTAAATGAATTGGTTTTAAAGCGCCAGTTATATTAATTAACTGTCATCAGATATTGATTAAGTGTGATGAAAAACAGAATAAGTGTTAATTTATACTTAAGAAAAATTGATCGTAAAACGTCTACGGCGGCACCGAAGGTGCCGCCGTAGACGTTTCTTAATACAATATTTGAG
>NZ_QEHP01000101.1:0-19331 GCF_003094695.1 Chryseobacterium sp. HMWF035
AAACCAAAACAGAAATACAATTAATTGGAAATCAAATAGTTAAATTAAAAAAACATTATTCAAAATAATAAAAAAAATCTTCCGACCATGACTACGGCGAAGCCGCCGCAACCCCAGATCACGAAAATGAGCTCAGACAAAGCTGCAATCGGGGCTAACTGCGGTCTTACGATCAAATAAAAGTTATAAATTAAACCAAAACCCCATTCTTAGAAGCGATAGGATCAGGTAAATCCGTTTCTCCCGTCATTTGCAGAAGATCTATCTCAATTGTTCGGCAGATCGAAAGCATCGGAATATCAAACATCAGACCTTCAAAAGGATTTTCAGAATAATCTCCTACCAGTTCCATGATAATATAAATCCAGCCAATCGTAATACAGAACGGAATCGAAGCCCAGATTCCCCAGTCTCCTAACTTCGCAAATTCACTCACTAAACCTAAAGGAAGAAGCATGATGAAGATGATATTAAAAACAAAAGCAGTACTTGCAAACTGTCTCGGCAAAGGAAACTTTTTAATCCTTTCCGCCTGTCCCTGCAGCGTATAAAATTCATTAAGACAATCCTGCAGTTGCTTTTGGTTGAAGTCTGAAATAACGTTCATGTTTTTAAGCTCATTAACATCTTTCGACTGTTGAGCGATAAGGTATGTCGCAAAATTTTTATATTGAGACTGCAATTCCGTTTCCTCTTCAGACAAATATTTGTTCAG
The DNA here is from genome assembly GCF_003094695.1 of Chryseobacterium sp. HMWF035. Classification (NCBI taxonomy): domain Bacteria; kingdom Pseudomonadati; phylum Bacteroidota; class Flavobacteriia; order Flavobacteriales; family Weeksellaceae; genus Chryseobacterium; species Chryseobacterium sp. HMWF035. Next base: position 716 of record NZ_QEHP01000101.1, read on the forward strand.
AAAAATAGGCGTTCTCCCGTAATCCGGAAATCCTGCCTTTATCAGTCGGTTTCTCTTATGATCCACATTTTTAAACTGATCTTCTTCCACTTTGATATGTTCCCACTCTGTAGGAATCAGAAGCTGTTCCCTTAATTGATACAGCCATGCAATATGACGGAAAACGATTTTTTTCCTGCGGTCTTCCAGATCAGGTTTTCCCGCTTCTTCATTGGAAGTATTGAAAGCGTACACCATTGATCCGAGCATTCTGCTGGAATTAACGATTCCGCCCCAAATTTTTCTTGCCTCCCACAACCTGTCATACGCCTGATTATTTTTAAAACCTACTAGAAAAGCTTCCGCAGTACCAATCAATGCGACCGGAACCCAGGGAATCGTCATCCACTGCCAGTTAAAAAAATGAAAAAGAACCGCAATCAGGGTACACCAGATAGAAATCATAATAAGATGAAATCCCGATAAATTGAGAACCTGCCTGTAATTGACGTATTTTGTTGTAATCATATTTGTGCAATCTAATTTAAAGTCAGCAAAAGACTAAGCAAAACAGATACCATATTTTTTAAACAGAATTTAAAAAACCTTTTGCTAACAGTACATAAATATAAGAAATTAAGACACAAAAAAACCTCTAAAAAAATTAGAGGCTTACAATTTTATTTTAAACTGAATTAGTATTTCAGCATGTCTTCAATTTTATTGGAAAGCTTTTCCGCATTCGGAAGCATTTCCTTTTCAAGTACCAAGTTAATAGGAACGGCAGGAACATCTAGAGAACCCATCGTTTCTACCGGTGCATCAAGATATTTAAAGCAGTTTTTCGAAATTCTGTGAGCAAAAGCTTCCGCAAAAGAATTGTTTAATTGTTCTTCCGTTAAAACAATACATTTTCCATGCGCTTTTACTCTCTCAAAAACCAGTTCTTCATCCAGAGGAATTAAAGTTCTTAAATCGATAACCTCAACTCTTCCGTTGAAATTTTTCGCTGCTTCTTTTGCCCAGTAAACACCCATTCCGTAAGTAACAATTAATAAAGTTCTGCCTTTTTCGGTTTCTTCCTTATCCGCTTCAATAATTACTCTTCCTTTTCCGAAAGGCAATATATAATCTTCCGCAGGTTCAATGGTTTTTGCATCTTCCGTTCCCGGAACCTTGCTCCAGTACAACCCTTTATGTTCAAGCATAACCACCGGATTCGGATCGTAATAGGCAGCTTTTAATAAACCTTTGAAATCTGCCGCGTTGCTCGGATAAGCGATTCTAATTCCTTTAATATTCGCTAAAATACTTTCAACACTTCCGCTGTGATAAGGACCGCCGCCGCCGTAAGCTCCTATCGGAACACGGATGATATTGCTTACAGGGAATTTCCCCTGACTTAAATAACTCGATTTGGAAATTTCTGTAATTAACTGATTGATCCCCGGATAAATATAATCCGCAAACTGCACTTCAACAATCGGTTTTAATCCAACTGCGCTCATCCCCGCTGTAGAACCGATAATATAAGCTTCCTGAATCGCGGTATTGAAAACCCTTTTGCTTCCGAATTTTTTTCCTAATGTTACCGTCTCACGGAAAACCCCTCCGATTCTTTCCCCAACATCCTGTCCGTACAGCAAAGCTTCCGGATGTTTCCACATCAATTCCTGAATGGCATGAATCGCAGCATCTACCATTACAATTTTTTCTCCACCTTCAGGTTCTCTGGTTCCAACTTCTTCCGTAATCGGAGTTGGCACGAAAACATGATTCATTACACTTTCAGGCTTCGGATCTTCTGCATTTTTAGCCTTTTCAAAAGCTTCTTCAGCTTCAAGACGGGCTTTTTTCGTAATTTGTTTTAATAATTCTTCATCAACTCCGGATTCGATCAAATGATTTCTTAGAATATTTCCCGGATCCTTCGCTCTGTGTTTGGTTAAATCTTCCTCGTCTCTGTAAAACTCTCTTCGTACTCCGGATGTATGGTGACCGATGAGAACAGTTTTGGCACAAACCACCAAAGGTTTTCTTTCTGTTCTTACAAAATCCACCGCTTTTTTCATTACCTCAAAGCTTTCAACGAAATCTGTTCCGTCCACTCTCATTCTGCTTAAGCCCGTGAAACCGGCTACAAAATCATAAGCATCACACGTTCTAGCTTCCTCTTTGGTTACAGAAATTCCCCATTCATTATCCTGAACAAGGAAAATAATCGGTAACTGATGTAAAGCGGCAAACTGTAAAGCCTCACTTACTTCACCTTCCGTTACAGAATTATCTCCCAGACTGCAAACGACCACCGGATTGTTTTCAAAATCCTGCAATTCAAAATCCTGAATATATTTAATTCCCTGCGCAACTCCCGTTGTAGGAATGGTCTGCATTCCTGTCGCAGAACTCTGGTGAATAATTTTAGGTTTATTTTCGTCCCTGCTTGAAGGGTGAGAGTAGTAAGATCTACCTCCGGAAAAAGGATCATCGGCCTTTGCCAGTAACTGAAGCATCAACTGATAAGGTTCAAAACCAATCCCGAGAAGCATACTTTCGTCCCGGTAATAAGGAGAAACCCAGTCTTCTTTTTTTAACTGATAAGCTGTTGCCAACTGAATGGCTTCATGACCTCTTGATGTACTATGAACATATTTACAGACATTTCTGTTTTCTTCATAAATATCCGCCATTGCTTTGGCAAGCATCATATGGTTATAAGCCTTGAGTAATATATCTTGAGAAACCTTTTCGTGAAGTGTATTTTCCATAGAAAGCAAAGATAAACAAAAAATCAAAATACTAACAATCGTTAGTGTTTTTGGATAATTCAATGACTTTCAGGGTTTTTTAGGGGTGATTTAATTAAAAAAACAGATTTATTCCAACCGGATATGCATACCATGATTCATCAGCATTTATAAAAACTAATTCCAAAAGACAAAAAATTAAAGTAACTTTACATTCTCTTTTTTAATAAAAGCTAGAAAAATTACATGTATTTAGTTTTTGACACAGAAACCACAGGTTTACCGAAGAATTTCAACGCTCCGCTTTCAGATTCAGATAACTGGCCAAGAATGGTGCAGATTGCGTGGCAGTTGCATGAAGATGACGGAACATTAATTGAAAATCAGGATTATATTATAAAACCGGAAGGGTATGATATTCCCTTCAATGCCGCAAGAATTCACGGGATCACTACAAAAATCGCCAATGACGAAGGTCGTGATCTCGAAGAAATTTTAAATGAATTTTCTAAAGTTTTAGAAAAAGTAAGAGTGGTCTCCGGACACAATGTGGAATTCGATTACAACATTGTAGGAGCCGAATTTTACCGTAAAAATATTAAAGACAACCTTCAGGAAAAGCCAAAAGCTGATACCATGATTCTGGGAACAGATTTCTGTCAGTTGGGAGGCGGAAAAGGAGGAAGATACAAAGCTCCGAAGCTGGAAGAACTTTACGAAAAATTATACGGTCATAAATTTGATGAAGCCCACAACGCCGCAGCCGACGTAAATGCCACGGCTCAGGTTTTCTTCGAAATGATGAGAATCGGGGTGATTCCTGCGGAAGTTTTAAAAGTTTCCGAAGACCAGCTTGCGTATTTTAAAACGTTGTATCCTGATCCGATAAAACCTTTCAACATTGTTATCAGAAGGCAGGTTGCGGATTTTCACAACAAGAAAAAACAGCAGGATATCGGAAGTATTGAAGAGATTGATCTCGGAAAATATTTCAACTTCGATAACCACAGTGTTTTCTCAACTTTAACAGCTACTACAAGCATCAACGATTTAATTAAAAAAGCGAGTGATGATAATTTTCCCGCCGTCGGAATGGTGGATCTGGGAAATATGATGGGTGCTTTTAAATTTGTTACGGCGGTAGAAGGCGCCAATGGCGACCGTGCGAAAAAGCATAAAGAATATCTGGCTAAAAAACAGGAAGCAGAAGAAAAAGGTGAAGAATTTAATGAGCCGGAACCGGTTTCAGAACCTCTGATTCCTGTGGTGGGATGTGAATTTTATATTTCAGACCGTTATGAGCAGAAGCAGTTTACCAAAGATGATCCCGACAGAAGAACGCAGGTTGTCTTATTGGCAAAAGATTTTAAAGGATATAAAAATTTAGCCAAACTATCCAGTATCGGATTTCTTAAAGGATTTTATTTTGGAGTTCCGAGGATCAGTCGGGAATTGATTGCCGAATATAAAGAGGGAGTTATTGCCTTAACTTCGGGAATTCACGGAGATATTCCGGATGCCATTTTAAATACGGGTGAACAGAAAGGGGAGGAGCTTTTCAGATGGTGGAAAGATACTTTCGGAGAAGATTTTTATGTCCAGATCCAGAATCACAAACTACCGGAAGAAGAGCATTTAAATGATGTATTGTTGCATTTTGCCGATAAATATAATGTTAAAATTTTAGCGCAGAATGAAACGTTCTACACCAATAAAGACGATTCTAATATTCAGGATATTGTAAGCTGCATCAAAGATGGAGAAAAGCTTTCAACACCTGTAGGAAAAGGTTTTGGAAAGAGGAGGGGACTCGCAACGGGAGAATATTACATGAAAACGGCAGATGAAATCAAGGAAGCATTTTTGGCTTATCCCGATGCATTCGATGCGTATGAAGAATTTTTCGCGAAGTTCAAACCTTACACGCTGAAAAGAGATGTTCTCCTTCCTAAATTTGATATTCCGGAAGAATTTATTCATCCCGAAGACGATATCGACGGCGGAAAACGCGGTGAGATGGCTTATCTTACCTATTTGACTTACGAAGGGGCAAAAAGAAGATATTTAGACACCGGAATTACAGATGAGATAAAAGAACGTCTGGATTTTGAACTGGAAGTTATTGCCAATACAGGATATCCCGGTTACTTCCTGATTGTTCAGGATTTCTGTAACGAAGCCCGTAAAATGGGCGTTTGGGTAGGTCCCGGTCGTGGTTCTGCGGCAGGTTCTGCAGTAGCGTACTGTATCGGAATTACGAATGTTGACCCCATTAAATATGATCTCCTTTTCGAGAGATTCCTGAATCCGGAAAGGGTTTCCATGCCCGATATCGATATCGACTTTGATGATGAAGGACGAGATAAAATCATCAAATGGGTGGTTGATAAATACGGAAAAACACAGGTTGCCCAGATTATTACCTACTCGGTTTTAGGAGGGAAATCTGCGATTAAAGATGCGGGAAGAGTTTTGGATGTCCCGATTCCGGACACGAATAATATTGCTAAATTAATTCCTTCCACACCGGGAATGAATATTGCGAAAGCTTTAGCAAAATACGATAAATTAAAACCTGAAGAACAACAGCTTGTTGACGAAATGCGCTACGTTCTCGACAGCCCGAATGATGCGCGTCACGGTGTTTTGGTAAGTGCTAAAAAAATGGAAGGCTGTATCAGAAATACAGGGATTCACGCTTGTGGGGTTATCATTACACCGGAAGATGTAAGTAATCTGGTTCCGGTAACCATAGCGGCAAAAGATGCCGATATTCTGGTTTCGCAGTTTGATAACTCGGTGGCAGAAAGTGCGGGGCTTCTGAAAATGGACTTTTTAGGGCTTAGAACTTTAACCATCATCAAGGATGCTTTAAAACTTGTAAAAGCAAGGCATGGAGTGGATATCGATCCTGATCTCATTCCGCTTGATGATACAAAAACCTATCAGTTATTTAAAGAGGGAAGAACAGTCGGGATTTTCCAGTACGAAAGTCCCGGAATGCAAAAGTACATGAGAGAGCTGAAACCTACGGTTTTTGCCGATCTTATTGCCATGAATGCATTGTACCGTCCCGGTCCGATAAAATATATCCCGAACTTCATCAACAGAAAGCACGGAATTGAAGAAATCGTCTACGATTTACCGGAAACAGAGGAATATTTAAAAGAAACCTACGGAATTACGGTGTATCAGGAGCAGGTAATGCTTTTATCCCAGAAACTGGCAAATTTCACGAAAGGGGAAGCCGATACGCTGAGAAAAGCGATGGGTAAAAAGCAGATCGACGTTCTTAATAAAATGTACCCGAAATTCATCGAAGGCGGAAGAAAAAATAACCTCAACGAAGAACGTTTAGAGAAAATCTGGAACGACTGGAAAGCCTTTGCAGAATATGCCTTCAACAAATCTCACTCTACGTGTTATGCATTTATTGCGTATCAGACCGCTTATCTGAAAGCCAATTATCCGGCAGAATATATGGCGAGTGTGATGAGTAACAACATTAACAACACCGATTCTATCACCATGTTCATGGAAGACTGTAAAAGTATGGGCGTTGATGTTTTGGGACCGGATGTGAACGAATCTCAGTACAAATTCTCGGTAAACGAAAAAGGACAGATCCGTTTTGGTCTGGGAGCCATTAAAGGAATTGGTGAAGGTCCGAGTGAAGCCATTACAAGAGAAAGACAGAACGGAAGATTTAAAAATATCTATGATTTCTTCGAAAGAATTCTGCCTTCACAAATGAATAAAAGAGTGGCGGAAAGTTTGGTTTTGGCAGGAGCTTTTGATGAACTCGACAATTTCCACAGAGGTCAGTATTTCGATATTGATATGGCGGGAAGAACCAATCTGGAAAGACTGATCCGTTACGGACAAAGCTTTCAGGAAAGTAAAAATGAAATGGAACATTCTCTTTTCGCAGATTTTGCAGAGGAAGTTCAGATCGAGCAGCCCAAGCTGCCTCCGTGTCCCGAATGGCCGAATATGCATAAGCTGAATAAAGAAAAGGAAACCATCGGATTCTATCTTTCTGCGCATCCTTTAGATGAATTTAAATACCAGTTCCAGTTTATACAGGGAAGCCTTTCCAAAAAATCTGTTCTGGAAAAAGAAGATGAATCGAAAATTGTAATTGATGAGGTTCCGATTTTAGAGCAGGACGTTCCGGAAGATGTATCTGAACTTGCGGAAATTGTTTCAGATGATGTGATTGCGGGTGAAGAAGAGGAGCTCATTGAAGAAGTCACCAAAAAAGCAGAGCCTAAAGGTGTTTTCCATTTCCTGAATCTTGATGAGGTAGATGCATATAAAGAACAGGCTTTTGCGAATAAGCAGGAAGAATTATTCGAAGAGAAGAAAAAAGACTGGAAAACCTTACAGAAAGAAAGAGAAAACGGCGGTGGCGGAAAAGAATATACCGTTGCCGGTCTGATTACCGAATATGTGGTAAAAGATGGTTTCCGAAGCGGAGAAAAAGTGGCTTTTGTAACGCTGGAAGATTATTCCGGTTCCTATTCTTTCCGACTGGGAGACCGTGATTATATGAAATTGAAAGAAAAGCTTGAGGTTCAGCGGTTTGTAATTTTCAAGATTAAATTTGCTCAGGTAAAAGACGGAAGGGTTTTTGTGAATGTTACGGATGTTATTGAGCTTCAGGAAGCTTTTGAAAGATTTGCAAAAAGTATTTCCTTGGTGATGGATGTGATGGATTTCCGACCGGAAGATCTTAACTTTTTCAGAAAAGTACTGGAAAGAAATCAGGGAACGCAGAAGCTGAAATTTTATCTGAAAAATGTGGAAGAAGATTCGAAAGTAGAGCATCTTGAAGTACAGTCGATGAAGCATTCCGTAAATCTCAGCGGTGAACTGATTAAAGAAATTCAGTTATTAAATAAATATGAATTTTATCTGAATTAAGTAATTTCAAAACCTGATTTTTATAAATTTAAAGTGATTATAAAGTGGCTAAATCCTGCTTGTAATCACTTTTTTATTTTTACGGTAATCTAAAAAACAACCTTGTTTTGTAAGATTATTTTGCTGACTTACAATTGTTTATCATGTTGCTTGTTAAATTTATATGAATGTTTAGTTTTAATTAATAAATTTTTACTTTTCTGTATTAATAGATAATGAATTTATGTTTTTTATAATATTTAATGAATAATTTTTATATTTTTACCGCCCTTAATTTTATTTGCTACATATGAAGAAAATTCTACTCACGTGTTTGCTTGCCTTAGGATCGGCAACGTTTGCACAGGTAGGACCGCCTCAGGCGACCAATCCGAATACCAATAACGGCTACGGATTTACGCAGACCTCGGGAACCTACACACCACTTTCAGCAAGCAGAACGGTATGGCAGTCGGGAGCAACCTTAGCGACGGATGCTGTTTCAGCTGCAATTAATTTACCATCATCTTTTAAATTTAATGGTAAATCTTATAACACTGTATACCTTAGCAATAATGGTTTTGTAACCCTTGGAACTCCTGCTTTGGCAGCTACTTACACAGGGCTTTCTACAGATACCACGACTCCTTATGAGGGGGCATTTGCCGGTTTTGCAGTTAATCTGAAAAATGCCAATACAACAACTTCTGAGATTTCCTACGAAACAGTTGGCTCTAAATTTATTGTACAGTTTAAAGACCTTCAGGGAAGTGCTGCATCTGCTGCGCAGTTGCTTAATTTTCAGATCCAGTTTGATTTAAGTTCCAATAACGTAAGTATCGTTTATGGAAACTGTGTTTCCGGTACTGCGGTATTAACAGGACAGGTCGGAATAAGAGGATCAGAAGCTTCCGATACCAACAATAGGGTAGGAACAGACTGGACGGCAACTTCCATAGGAACCAGCAGTACAGATTCCGTTACTTTAGGAACTGCCAACGCAACAACTGTACCTGCTTCCGGTCTTACCTTTACTTATTCTCCGGGAACATGGATTGCACCTCCTGTAAATTATGCTTCTATTCCTTTTACTGAAAGTTTCAGTACATGGGAAAACGGAAATTCCATAGGCGATCTTCCCAATGCCAACTATTGGAGAACATGGCCTTCAAGAGGAGATAATTCATGGAGAGCGAGTGATATTACAGTAAATGGTTACGCAAGTACAACAGGATGGACAAGCGTAGGCGGAAATATTGCTGTTGCTGCACCTGGTATAGCTCCTACTGCAAGATTCCATTCATACAATACGATCAATGCTTCCGGATATATGGATTTGTATATCAATTTATCCTCAGGAACAGGATCGAGGCTGTTATCTTACGACTATCAGAATACTTCAGGAACTGATGTTTTAAAAGTTTTGGTTTCTACAGATGGCGGAAATACCTTCAATCAGGTAGGTTCTACTCAGGGAATTTCTGCTTCATGGGCTACCAAATATACAGATTTGGGAACGAGCAGTCCGACCGCGATTGTAAGATTTATGGCTACAGGAGACAATGGAAGCAACGATATTTATGTTGATAATGTAAATATTTCGGTAATTCCTTGTATGTTCCCGGATTCTGTAACTCCCGGAACAACTACGTCTACAACAGCTCCGGTAAGCTGGACAATGGCAAATCCTGCACCTGCATTTGATGTTTATTACAGTATGACCAATACAGCGCCTACTGCTGCTACAACCCCCAATGTTGTGGGAGCAACAGGTTTAACCTATACGATAGCCAATTTAACGCCGAGTACAGCCTATTATGTTTGGGTAAGATCCCGTTGTTCTGCTTCAGAGCAGAGTGCATGGGTTTCAGGATCTTCTTTTACGACGAAAACCTTCTGTCCTACAGTTTCTGCGCCTTCTTCGGTGGCTACAGGAGTTTCTGTAACGCCTACATTTATCTGGACGGCAAATCCTGAAGCTACAGGATACAGAATATCAGTTGGTACAACTTCAGGTGGAACAGATATTTTAAATAATTTGAATGTTGGAAATGTATCGACATATACTTTACCAACAGAATTAGCATATAACACAAAATATTATTATACGGTTAATTCCTATAATGCTACAATTTCATCTACAGGATGTACAGAAAGAACATTTACGACACTTTCTATCTGTCCTGCACAGTCTGCACCTGCAGCATCTGCTATAAATGTTCCGCTGACACCTACCTTCACATGGACAGCTTCTTCCTCCTCTGCAGTTACAGGCTACAAGCTGAGAATAGGAACAACGCCGGGCGGAAATGATGTCCTTAATAATTTTGATGTAGGAAATGTAACCACATACACGTTGCCTACTTCTCTTAATTACAGTACGGTATATTATTGGTCTGTAGGAGCATATACGGCAACTCAAAACTCTTTAAACTGTACAGAGAGAAGCTTTACAACTGTGTGCCCGGCTGTAACTTCTCTTCCGGTATTTGAAAATTTCGACACCACATCTACAGGAAGCAGCAGCAATACAAATGCACCTACCTGCTGGAGATATTTGGAGCCATCATCTTGGGCGGGATATGGCTATGTAAATACATCGTATAATTCTTCTGCACCAAATGGCTACTATTTATATAATGATACGGCTACTACAGCGGGAGGAATGTTGGTTTCCCCACAAATTACACCCCTTTCAAACGGAACAAACAGAGTTCGTTTCATGGCTGTCGGAGGGGCTGCAGGTTATACGCTTCAGGTGGGAACGTTAAGCAATCCTGCTGATGCTTCTACTTTTACGCAGATCAGTGCTGTTACGTTAACATCTGCAATGGCTCAGTATACAGTAAATATTCCGGCGGGAACAGATCAGTATTTGGCATTCAGACACGGTGTAGGCGGAACTTACAGAGGAATCGGAATTGATGATATTAATATTCAGCCTGTTCCAAGCTGCGATAATCCGACATTAATTACTGTAGCATCTACGACTGCAAACGGAGCTGCTATTAGCTGGACGGCGCCTTCTTCTGCTATTGGAGTAGGATATGATGTCTATTACAGTACCACAAATACAGCACCGACAGCAACAACTGTTTTAAATGCTTCAAATTCTGTAAGTACAAGTGGAACGGGTACAACTGCTAACCTGACGGGATTAACCAGTGATACATTCTACTATGTTTGGGCAAGAGCTAAATGCAGCGCAACAGACAACAGTGCGTGGGAAGGTGGAACAAGATTCTATACAAGTAATTACTGTACTCCGGTAACTTCCAATCAGAATTCATGGATCAGTTCATTTACATCCACGACAGCGAATACCAATATGGCGTACAGTGCTGCAACGGCAAACAGCGCAGCAACTTTCGGGTATAAGAATTTGATGAGTTCAAATAATATTTCCATTACAAAATCTGCGTCTAATACGGTTATTCCTATTTCTATAACTGCGGGAGGTCCTACGGTTGGGGTTGCTGTCTGGGTAGATTTAAATCAGAATAATGTTTTTGATGCTTCCGAAAAGCTGTATGCAACAACAAATTATACTACAACGACAAGCGGTGCAACACTTACCATCCCTGCAAATACATCTGTAGGAACTTACAGAATGAGGGTTTTGATCAATTATAACAACAGCGCACCAACGGATCCTTGTTTAGGTTTTTCAAGGGGAGAAATTATTGATTATTCACTCATTGTAACCGCTCCGCTTGCGACAAACGAATTGTCTGGTACGAAGAACGAAATTAAAGTATATCCGAATCCTTTTACAGATATTTTGAATATATCGGATATTTCTAATGTAAACACTGTTTATGTAACAGACATTGCAGGAAGATTGGTTAAAACCATAACCCATCCTGAATCATCAGTTCATTTAAATGAATTGAAAGAAGGGATGTATTTAATTACTTTGGATATGAAGGACGGATCTAAAGAGACCTTTAAAGCGATTAAGAGGTAATTCCGTTCATTATACCAATCAATAAATTATAGAGACTTCCAATTTGGATAGTCTCTATTTTTTTGAGAAATCTTTCATGAAAATTCTTTACTATGAAAACATTATAGCAGCCAACATTTTGAAGTTATCTAATGTGATAAACTAATTTCGGAATTAACCGCAAAAGAGACAAAAGATAATGATAAAGCGAATTTCCAGAATAATCAAAGCGCTCAAAAGAATAAAATCAAAGATTTTTAAAAACTATTGTGATCTTTTTCATTTATAATCATCAACTTTAAATAAAAGTTTAGTTCATCTTTTGAACCTTTTGCGGTTAAATAAAAAAGTTTAAACAGATTTATTTTTCATAAAATATACCTGAACAGAAAAACGCTTTCAATTTTTTTATAAATTAGCCCTTCAAAATTTTAAAATAAACACAATGATTACAACCGCCAATCTGGAAAAATACCGTAACGGAGATTTTCTGCAATTCGTAAACAATGTACTGGAACTTTTACCTCAAACCACTGCCGACCAATTAAATATAGGGATTCAGAGAACAGCCCTGCAAACCGCGGCAGAAAGTTTTAATAATGCCTATATGCCCTATACAGGGAGTGATATTACGCCGGAAATTCAGGCTCTGGATGCGCAGAGAGACAACGCTATTATCGGGATCAAGATGATGCTGGAAGCATGGCAGTACCATTTCGATCCGCTGACCAAGAACAATGCCTTTGCACTTTTAGATATCCTTAACCGTTTTGGGGATCGTATCTACAAGCTTCGGTATCAGTTGGAAACTGCCACTATTAAAAGCATCGTAGCAGAATGGGAAGAAAAGCACAGCGATAAAATCTCCCAGCTTCAACTTGCTGACTGGGTAGACGAGCTGAAAACTTCCAACCAGAATTTTAACAACAGATACATTGCCCGCACTGTGCAGCTGTCCGAAGTAGAAACAGGTGTGTTAGCCACCGCCAGAACATCATCTACGGAAGCTTACCGAACACTGAAGCAGCATATAGAAGCTCATGCCCTGCTTACCCCGAATGCAGAATACGATCAGTTGATGGCAAAGCTCAGCAGTCTGGTAAACCAATATAATCTTGCCGTTACCAAATACAGCAGTACGGAAGAAAGCGGGGGAGAAGATCAAAAACCTGAATCTCCGCAAACCCCTTCCTAGAGCCACCGCCGAAGGGAGGGATCTGTCGGGAACAGCCGAAGCCGTCTCGCCTAAAGGAGCAGACTTTCGGAACTCGCCGGGTGTATTCCGCCAAAAGGAAAACATTTTCGGGGAGTTTCGAAATCGTTTCGCCCAAAGGAATGTGTTTTCGGGAACAGCCGAAGATAAAACGCCTGAGAGAATATATTTCGGTAAAAATGATGAGAGAAAATCAAGATGTACAATTGTGCGACTTAATTCTATTTATATAAATAACGCTAATGTATACTATTTATATAGACTGTCTCAAAAGGGCAGTCTATATTTTTTTATGTTAAGTTGTATGCTGTTGTAAATCAATTATTTGGGATTAATTTTTAACTGTCTGATAAGCAGCTTTTTATAAGTGTTATTTATATTATGATAAGTTTAAATATTTAAATAATTGTTTAATAATAATATATTTAATCGTTTATTTTATTGTTAAATATTAATTATTTATGAAATTTTGGTTAATTTGGATTAAATTATTATAATTTTATCATTCCTAATTTTAATTTAACTATTTATGAAAAAAACTTATCTTTTGCTTTTATTGATTGGCGGTGTCGCCACAATAAAAGCACAGACCACGTACTATTCGAAAGCCTCGGCGACGGATTTTACAAATGTGGCTTCCTGGGGAACCAATACTGACGGAACGGGAACGTCACCCGGTTCTATTAGTAATGCAGATAATTTTGTAATACAAAATTCATCAGCAATGACGCTTCCCGGGAGTGCATCAGTGAGGCAGCTTACCATAAACTCCGGAAGTTTAACCGTTGCTGCAAATACGCTTACGGTAAGTGTTGCAAACGCAAATAATTCAAATCTTACCGTCAGTGGAGGAACCTTAACTGTTTCTGGTGGTAATGTCATAATCAATGGCTATTTAAATTACTCATCCGGTAATTTTAATCAAAGTGGAGGTACAATAACGATTGACCCTAATAATGCTGGAGCCACAGCCACAAGTACTACAAGTAGCCAATATACATTAAATATTACTTCTTCAAATGGAGTAAATTGGACAGGGGGTACTTTGGTTTTAGTAGATCCACCTGCTTCAACCTCAACTTCACATTACTCGCTTTACTATAATTCTTCTGTTTCTTCAGAGGTTTCTTTAAATCATACTTTAAAATTTGGAGATGGTGTTTCAACAGATGCGGGAGGAAATGCAATAGGATTTTACGTATACAATTATGTAGGTTCCGGAAAACTAAATTTTGGCAATGTTGAAATAAATAATCCTTCTGGTACCAACAGAATCGTAAAAGAATATTCATGGAGTAATGGTATAAAGGGGAACTTAACGATTACGGCTGGGGAATTAGACCAGAATTCAATAGCGTTAACCGTTGGTGGTAACTTAGTTAATAATGGGATCCATACAGCAAGTTCCACATTAACATTTGCCATGCCTTCAGGTACATCATTTGTTGCTAATACAGTTGCTCAAACCATATCAGGAACCGGTGTTTTTAGAAATTCAGCAACAACTTCTACGGCTAATTTTGCAAGTATAACTGTTAATAACTCAAGTGCAGGCGGTGTTACTTTTGCAAATGCAAACTCGTTATTAAGCGGCGCAAATACAGGTACTGTTTCAGGGACATTAACTTTTACAAATGGCGTTGTAAATACGGGGTCCAATACTTTTATATTAGGTGTAAGTGGTACAACTGTTGGTTCACTGTCGTATACTGCAGGAGGGTTCAGTTCAGGTTCTACATTTAGTAGATGGTACGGAACAGCAGGATCAGGAACTACTATAGCAGCATCTACAATTCCAACTCCAGGTGCAGGAACTTATCCTTTTGTAATGGGTAATCCTGTAATTGGACTTTCGGCTGATCATTTTCACAGGGCAACCGCAGCTTTAACGACGGCAGGTCAGATGGCAGTTAAATTTAATGGTGCTTCAGGTAACTCTGCAATAACTCCATTAACCGAAGGTTCTTTAACATACGACAGACAAACGAATGCGAACTGGGTAGTAACCACTTCCGCAGGATACGCATCTTCTGCTACGCATACTGTTGCGATTCAAGGCCAGGGAACATTTACGGCTATTACTCCAAATGTTACGATATTAAATAACGGAGCTTTGGCGGGCACAGCGCAGGCAGGTACAAACCAGCCTATGGGACAAAGAGCGGCTGTACCTGCTGCAAATATAGCAGCTACCTATACATTAGCTTCTGTTACATCTGAAGCTCCTATAGAATCTGCACAATCTGGTCCTTGGGAAAGCACAAGTACATGGGTAGGAGGTGTCGTACCTTCATGTAATAATGCAGCTATTCTTTCAGGACATACGGTAACGGTATCATCTACTACAACTGCAAATCCAAGTAACGTTATCATTAATCCAGGAGGAACATTAGGAGTAACGGGTGGTTCTATAACTGTAGGTTGTACTAATAAAAATAACTACATTAACAACAACGGTACTTTATCGGTATCCGGAGGAACATTAGCAGTAAATGGTAATATTAACAATGCTTCCGGTTCTATTTTTGCTCAAAGTGGAGGAAATATTAATGTAGATGGAAACGATGCAGGTGCCACAGCAACAAGTGTAGCTTCTGGTACAAATATAGTAAATATAGCTACCGGAAACGTAACGCTTACTGGTGGAACGCTTACCGTAACAGATCCTCATGCGGCTAACAGTACTACTTCATACGCATTCTCTTATACGGGAGGAACCGCGATTGATAATACAGTTGGTTGGACTCTTAAGTTTGGTGACGGATCTTCTGCTGACGCTGGAGGAACTGCTGCAACGGCTTCAACTGTTGGTGGATTTATCTGGAACAATGCTGGAAGTAAAATCTATTTTGATAATGTAATAATAGACGGAGCTTCCGGTACAAACAGATATGTATCAAATTCCTCCACAATCGGTATTAATACATTAACCATTAATGCAAATGGGGAATTCAGAATACCAACTACAGGAGTAAGTATTGGCGGTAACTTCACCAATAATGGTACATTTACCCATACAGCCTCTACTTTAAGTTTCCAGAATTTTAAAAATAATGGAACAGTTTCAGCTTCTACAACACCTCAGACTGTTTCAGGAACAGGTGTATTCAGAAATAATATTGTTACGGCAAGTTCTACAGCCAATTTTACTTCTGTAACTATTAATAATAGTTCTTCAACAGGGGTTACTTTTGCCAATACAAACTCTTTATTAAGCGGTGCAAATACAGGAACTGTTTCCGGTACATTAACATTGACAACAGGTTTTGTAAACACTGGTGCTAATACTCTTATTTTAGGAACTTCAGCTACTTCTAACGGAACTTTATCCTACACTGCAGGTGGCTTTAGCACAGGAAGTACTTTTGCAAGATGGTGGCCTACTACAACAGGTGGAGCAACTATTACAGCAAGTACAACATCTTCAGCAACGACAACAGGAGTATATCCTTTTGCTACAGGAACATCAACTGCTTTTGTGGCAAGAAATCTTTACTTAAACCAAACAGCAGCTGCTACCACTGGTGGTAAAATTGCAGTACAATATAATGATGTTGCGGGAACAAATACTGTAAGCATTGTAGATGGGGCTTATACTGTAGATACGCAGGCAAAATCCAACTGGGTTGTTTCTCAGACAGGGATTACAGGAACACCTACTTATTCTATGGCAATAAACGGGCAAAATATTTATACTGCTGCTAACGGTAACAGCAGAATTACTCTAGCTTCAGCTCCGGCTTTCGGAACACACCAAACAGGAACAAGCTATGTAAATGCACAAAGAACCGTTCTTCCATTGGCTAATTTAGCGGATACTTATTATTTAGGTATTGCAGCTTCAGATATTCCTTTTGTATCTGTAGCAAGTGGTAATTGGGGATCGACTTCTACATGGAATAAAGGAGCTGTTCCTGCTTGTACAGATGTGGTGCAAATTGCAGCAGGTACTACGGTAACGGTAAATTCCGCAGGAAATGTTTCTAAAAATGTTACTATTAATACAGGAGGGACATTGGTAAATGCATCCGGTGATCTTACGGTAGGTTGTACTCTTAAAAATAATTCATTAGTAAATAACGGAACGTTAACAATTTCAGGTGGTATATTAAATGTAAATGGTAATGTAAATAATGCAAATGGATCAACATTTAATCAATCAGGCGGAGA
This sequence comes from Chryseobacterium sp. HMWF035, assembly GCF_003094695.1. Lineage (NCBI taxonomy): Bacteria > Pseudomonadati > Bacteroidota > Flavobacteriia > Flavobacteriales > Weeksellaceae > Chryseobacterium > Chryseobacterium sp. HMWF035. Next base: position 17,676 of record NZ_QEHP01000101.1, read on the forward strand.
TATTATTGTAGATGGTAATGATGCAGGTATAGTGGCTAATTCTGTTGCTTCTGGTACTAATATCTTTGGTTTTGGTACTTCAGGAACGGGTGCTACATTAAATTTAACAGGCGGTAGAATTGTTATTGTAGATCCGCATGTGGCAACTTCAGCAGCAGGAGGTACTTCAAATGGACACGCTTTCGCGTATTGGGGTAATGGTTACCGTGCAGGAGTAAATCATACAATTCAATTAGGAGATGGAGTCTCTACTGATGCAGGTGGAAACACGAGTGGTCTTCAGTATAATACTTGGCCGGGCACTGGATATTTTATTGCCGGTAATTTAGTTATTAATTTACCTACAGGTACAAATAGATTTGTTGTACCTCCATATACTGTAGGTGTTGAGAAAGATTTAACCATTACTTCTGGTGAGTTAAGATTACCTAGTTCAAAAATTAATGGTAATATTGTAAATAATGGTACACTTACTTCTACGAGTACTTTAGAATTGGCATTATGGGGAGCAGATTTAACATCTTCTACTTCTAGCGTGGCATCTACCAATGCGCAAACTATATCTGGTACAGGTGTATTCAGAAATTTAGCAGCATCTCCTACAGCTAACTTAACTAGTTTAACTGTAAACAACACAAGTACAGGTGGTGTTACATTAAATGCACCGTTATCAGTAAGTGGAACTTTAACGCTTACAGCAGGTAAAGTAAATACAACTTCAACTAATTTATTGACGTTAGGAACTGCAACAGCGGCAGGAACTTTATCAGGAGGATCAGCAACGGCTTACATTGCAGGTCCATTTGCCAGAACAATTGCTTCCGGTAATGCGAATACAAACTATATATTATATCCTGTAGGTAAAACAGCGTATGCTCCAATTTCATTGGCACCGGCAACTACGGCGGTAACCAATATGAAAGCAGAAGCTTTTGATTCCAACTCCGGAACAGCTGGCGCAGGTACTCAAAATTTATCTTCTGCAAGAAGATGGGAAGCTCCGTTGGTATCTGGTACATTCTCTACAATCAATGTAAGATTAGGAGATGCTGCTATTACAAGTAGTAGTTTCCCGGTAATAGCAACAACAGCCAATGGAGTATATGATAGTTTATTTGGTACTACAGCTACTTATACCGCAGGTACACCAAATACTACACAATCTAATACCGCATTAGCAAGCACCAGTTACACAGGTTTCCTTTCTTATGCGGAAATGGCTCCTACATTGGGTACAGGCGAAATATTGTATAAAGACAAAGGAATTAAAGTTTACCCTAATCCATTTGTGGATGTGCTAAACATTTCTGATATATCTAATGTAAAATCTATCTTCATCGTAGATGCTGCCGGAAGGTTAGTGAAAACTATTGCAAACCCAGCTTCTCAACTACAATTGGGAGAGCTTAAAGAAGGATTGTATTTAGTTACTCTTGAAATGAAGGATGGTTCTAGACAAACTGTTAAAGCAATTAAAAAATAAATTTAATTACTTATAACTAGAATAATAGCGGCTAATTTATTAGTCGCTATTTTTTATTAAAAATTTATAAGTTATTCGAAAATAAATTGTTTAGTTAATTATTGTAAATCAATTAATTGTGATTAATTATTAACTTTCTGATAAACAATGTATTGTATTTAATTTTTAAATTG
>NZ_QEHP01000102.1:0-3390 GCF_003094695.1 Chryseobacterium sp. HMWF035
GTCCCTACTCCAGTAATATCTGTATTCATTGTCTTGACATCGCTACCACTTCTAACAGTAATATTTAGTATGTTCCCTACCTTTGTAAAAATAATTGTATTATTTACACTTTTTGAAATTGTATTATAATTCTGATTATAAGCTAATGGAGTGAAATTTATTGAATTATAGTAGCCATTCCAGTTGACTCCTGTAGTAAAATAGGATATGAAACTGTCAATAATACCTATATTGGAAGTCGCATCGGAAGAAGCTATACCTATTGTTCCTCTATTCCCTTCATATGTTTCATTTCCAACGCTACCACCTATAGCAAAAACCCAGTTTTTATTAGATGGTAAAATCAAATTAGGATAAGCACAAGCCATTATTTCATCTGTCGAAAATGTACTAAAATTACTATTGTTTGTTTTTAGAACTATTCCACCATTCGCAGATAGACTTGATGCAGTATTATTAGAAGCATTAATTAAATTCCAATCTTCTACCGTTAAATGTGTAAATTGTAAATTCCCTATATTCATAATAAATTCATTTAAATCCTTTACATTGGTATCTAATGCGGTAGGACTGTTTGTATAAGTGTGAACTATATTTAAAGTTTGTGATGTTGGTGTAACAGGGTTAGGTAAAGTATCCGGTATGGTTACAACCAGAGCATCACCTTCTACAACCTGTTTTGTATTTGAGTCTATTCTTAAAACTTTAGGATGGTCTTTGTAATCACTGCCTACATCCTTCAGTCCTTTCAAAAAATAAGCATTTCCTAAAGTATTCCATGTAAAATCCGCATTCTGAGTGAAAGTTCTTGCCTGAGTATTGGTGAGATCTGCGGTAGCAATATTACTTCCCAAAGTTCCCCATGAACTTCCGTTCCAGAGATAATATCCGGCTGTGCCATCAGTCTGATAAACAATAGCTCCCGCCTGAATAGTTCCTAAAGAAATAGCAAGCCTTTGAGCCTGAGTCATTCTTGGAGCGATAAGCGCTGCTTTAGAAGAAGAATCAACAGACCAGATAATATTATTGTAGTTATTGCTTCCAATTCCCGAACTGGTTCCGTTATCCTGTAATAGGCTGTTAATAAATGTTGAGCCGTTCCATCTTCCGAGATAATTCGCTCCCATGGAAGGTTTATCAAATTTATTATTAAATGTATTCCAGTCTGTATTACTCAGATAACCTGAAGTATTTGTATTAGATTGAGATATGCTTAATGTTCTGTCAGACGACAAATTACCACCTCCCTGTAACGGAGAAACAGTATTAACAGCTACGGTTTTTTCTGCTTTCGTATCCAATACCGTCTGCAATCCTGAGATATTGGAAACTGCAAACATCACATTCGACAGTACGTTTCCTTTGCTGTCTTTTAACTGTAAAATGTTGGAATTTAAAGCCAGTTGCGTACCTACATTATTCACAAAATCGGCGACAGGAATACTGTCTAAAAGCTCATTGTCCGCATTATAAAGTTCTAATGAGGCTGTAGCCGTATTATATCTTAAATCTGTCCCTTCATTATCCAGAGACTGCAAAGAAATTTCCGACAATACATTTCCCTGAGCATCTGTTAATGACAATTTTTTGCTGGTAGGTGACCACAGAAGATCAAAGTCTAACGACAGATTTTCTAACCCTTCGATTTTTTCTTTAGGAATACTTTCCTTTTTATGCCAGTAAGAATCTAAAAATTCTGAGAACTGGGCTTCGGTAGGTTTCTTTCCGGTCTCAAAATAGAATTTTAGAATTTCTTTTGTTGTTGATTCATTTTTTTCCATACTTAATTTTTTAACTTTTCTAAGTTTTTAGCACAGCTGATTTGGATCCAATAGTATCTGTACTTGAGGGTTCAAAATTCCTTATTTTTTTCTTCTTATTAAAGTTTTTAGCCTCCTGCATTCTGTAGTTGCAGTAAGTCGTAAATTTTGTATAGCTTAAGAATCTTTTATTTGACGGTGGGAAATTTTACTGTTTTTTCAAAAGAAAAAATAAGACGCTCATATTAATAGATGAAAAAGTATCCGAAAGGAAAACGAACATGAAAACTTTTATCGAGCTATCAAAAAATAAAAAGAAGAAAAATTAGAAATGAAAAACTCGGGTGTAAAAAAAGAAACTGCCTCATTTTTGAGACAGTTTCTTTTATTATCGAAACAAATCATTTGACATAGGAAATACTCTTGGTACAAAATGATCCGCCTCAAATTTGATGGTAACATTTTTTGGAACATCTTTAATCTCTTTGATATAATCTCCTGTAAAACATAGAGAAACAAAACATTCGGAAACCAAATTAGATAAAAAAGAAGCATCAAACTCTTTAATTTTATTGATCTCGAAAGTTAAAAACTCCAGATTAATAAGATGATCTAAATTCTCAACTTTAGTAATCTTATTTTCACTTAAATTTAATTTTTTTAAATTTTTCAGATTATCCAATCCTTTGATTTTTGAAATTTCATTAGAACTTAAGTCTAATATTTCTAAATTTTTTAAACCTTCTAAGCCTTCAATTTCTTCTACATGATTTGCCGAAATGAGAAGTTGTTTGAGATTCTGTAAGGCATCCAAACCTTCAATTTTGCCTACCCGGCTTCCATTTATTCTCAATTCTTCCAAATAGGGAAAACGCTCCAGATCAGTTATTCTTTTAATATTAGTTTCTCCAATATTTAAAGAGCGGATATTTTCACTAACCTTTATATTTTTTATATGATCAATTTCGGTAAGGCTTACATCTAACCGCTGTAAGAATTTTAAATGTTCTAAACCGTTTACTTCGAGATACGGATTGCAACTGATATATAATATTTCCAAATTAATTAAATCGCCCAACAAAGAAGTGTCTTTAAGTTCAGTTGCTCCCAAATCCAAATTTTTCAGACTTTTTAAATCTCCTAAATACCTAAATGATTTTTCCGGTAATTCATTGCCGGTTAGATCTAATGTTTCTAACCGTGAAAAAGCATTTAATGGACGTAACATTTCCACATTACAATATGGAACGGCTAATTTAACAAGACTGTCTGCTATTGGTAATAATACATCGATATCCTTTAAATCAACCTCATTTAAATATAATGTTTTAATATTCCCATCTTTATCCATCTCATAATAATTTTCCCAGATATGTTCGTTGGAATGTATAATTTGAGTATCAAACTCTTTTTCTAGTTTTTTTATAAAATCTGTCATGGTTTTATCTTCTTTTCCAAACAACCTTCTTAATTGTTGATATTTTATTAAATTTCCAATATTAACTTAAAAGCCCTGTAAAAACAAGGCTCTTATTATTATCGAAATAAATCCTTTGATCTATATAATGTTCTCGGTACAAAATGATCAGCATCAAACTTAATTGTTACATTTTTTGGCACATCTTTAATC